>JAUXIU010000135.1 GCA_030620895.1 Deltaproteobacteria bacterium | reverse complement strand
TTAATGACGATTATCCCATTCTTGCCAAATTTTGTTGCAACCTTCAATGCATAGGCAATTGCATGGGAGCTTTCCAGTGCTGGTATGATCCCCTCCTTTATAGATAACATTCTAAAGGCATCTATTGCCTCCCTGTCGGTTACTGCAGAATATTCTATTCTACCTAGGTCATGCATATTGCTATGCTCGGGACCAACACCTGGGTAGTCGAGCCCTGCAGATATAGAATGTGTCTCCTTGATCTGACCGAACCGGTCCTGCAGGAGATACGTTTTGCTGCCATGGAGGACACCAACCTTGCCCCCGCATATCGATGCAGCGTGTTTGCCGGTCTTCAAACCATATCCTGCAGCCTCTACACCAACCATCTTAACGGAACTATTCCCAAGGAAGGGATAAAAGAGCCCCATAGCGTTACTACCGCCGCCCACACATGCAATGAGGCAGTCTGGCAACCTTCCAGCCATCTCTTTGATTTGTTTTTTTGCCTCTCTTCCAATTACGGATTGGAAGTCCCTCACCATCATTGGATAGGGGTGTGGACCGGCAACGCTTCCTATTATATAAAATGTATCAAGAACGTTAGTAATCCAGTCCCTCAATGCCTCATTCATTGCATCCTTTAGTGTGCAGCTTCCAGAGGACACAGGGTTCACCCTGGCGCCAAGCAACTTCATCCTGAAGACATTGGGTTTTTGCCTCTCCATATCTTCAGTACCCATATATACCTCACATTTGAGTCCAAACATTGCCGCCACTGTCGCGGCAGCGACACCGTGTTGGCCTGCCCCGGTTTCTGCTATAATCCTTTTCTTCTTCATCCTTATGGCAAGAAGTACCTGGCCAATAGTGTTATTTATCTTGTGCGCACCTGTATGACAGAGGTCTTCCCTCTTAAGATATATCCTCGCTCCACCAATCTCCTCTGTAAGCCTCTTCGCAAAATAGAGTGGTGTTGGCCTGCCAACATACTCTTTGAGATAATAATCCAGTTCCTTCATAAAGGCCCTGTTGAACTTGAACCTCTTATATGTCCTTTCCAGTTCCAGGATAGCAGGCATCAATGTTTCCGAGATATACCTCCCGCCGTATATGCCAAAGTGGCCCCTCTCATCAGGTAAATCCTGAGCCTTGAGTCTTGAGCCTTTAGCCTTCATATGCCTCCTTTGCCATCTCTATAAACATTCTCATCTTGTTAGAATCCTTCTTCCCTGCACTCTTCTCCACACCGCTACTAACATCTACACCATAGGGTCTCACCTTCTCTATGGCACCCTTTACATTTTCAGGTGTCAATCCGCCGGCAAGTATTATCCTTCCGTATTCTTTGGCCTTTATTGCCAGATCCCAGTTATAGGTATCTCCAGTACCACCGGGGATCCCTTCCTGATATGTATCAAGCAGATATGCAGAGACATGATACCTGGAAAGCTCCCCCGTTATGCCCTCTTCTTTTACTCTGAAGACCTTTACTACTGGTCTATTTATCCTTCTGCAAAATTCTGGAGGTTCGGAACCGTGTAGTTGAACAACATCCAGTCCCACTTTACCAATCGTCTCTAATAGAGTACCCATCTCTTCGTCCACAAAGACACCAACCGTCTTTATAAACGGAGGTAAGGAAGCAACAATTGCCTTTGCCCTTTCTGCATCCACAAACCTAGCACTCTTCCGCCAAAAGACGAAGCCCAAGGCATCCGCCCCTGCATCACAGGCACTAAGGGCATCCTCAACAGAGGTTATACCACATATCTTTACCCTAACCAACTCCTCTCAACTCCCTTAATTTCTTGCCTATATCTACCTCCCGCATCAGTGCTTCTCCTAACAAAAACCCTGCAACACCAGCCATTTTAAGAAGTAGTATATCTCCATGACTGGAAACTCCACTTTCACTGACCACGATCCTATCTCCCGGGACCTTCTCCATGAGATGAAGCGTAGTATTAATATCAACCCCTAGGGTATCGAGATCCCTGTTATTTATCCCAATAAGTCTTGTACCTAGGGAGATGACCCTTTCAAGCTCTTCCTCACTGTGAACCTCGACCAGGGCCTCCATACCCAGACTTTGAGTGAGTTCTATTAATCTCCTGAGTCTATCTTCTTCAAGTATCCTGACAATGAGGAGAATGCAATCTGCGCCATAGACCCTGGATTCATAGACATCATAATCCTCTAAGATAAAGTCCTTTCTCAAAACAGGGATAGCTACCTTATCCTTTACCCCTTTGATATAGTTTATATCACCCTGGAAATATTTCTCCTCTGTTAGCACAGAGATTGCAGCCGCTCCGTTGTTCTCATATACTCCGGCTATAGACGTTGGCTCGAAATTGTCCCTTATAACCCCACATGACGGTGATGCTTTTTTTATCTCAGCTATAATCCTTATATCTTCCCCCGCGAGCGCCTTCAGAAAATCCCTGGGAGGGGGAATGGTCTTTATCTTATCTTTAAGTTCCTCGATAAGCCCCTCGGGCGGATGTATGGATGCAAGCCTCCGGAAGACATCCCTCTTGTGGCTAACTATCTCGTTAAGTATCATCTTAAGTCACAGGAATAATAGAAACATGAATTAGGAATCATGAATAATGAAGCATGATAAAAACTGAAGTATGAATTAAGAATTATGACTTATGCGACAGCAAAAAAAAGACTCCCTGATTCCTACTTCATACTTCCTGATTCGGTTTTTCTAATTCCTAATTCATAATTCGTGATTCATTATTCTTAATTCATTCTTTTTATTCTTCATTGATTTGTCATCTCAATAAGGGCGTTCAATTTTTCCAACGCCAAACCCTGATCAAGTGAGCCCCTTGCGACAGCCACTCCCTCATCGATATTCTCCACCTTCCCCCCTGCAACTATGGCCGCAGCAGCGTTCAGGAGAACAACATCCCTCTGTGGACCCTTCATTCCATTAAATATATCTAGAATGATTCTTGCATTTTCCTCAGCATTACCACCTTTAAGGTCCTCCGAGGCACATCTCTCAAAACCAAAATCCTCCGGTTTTATATGATATGTCTTTACGGACCTGTTCTTGAGTTCTGTAACCTTCGTTGCAGCCGCCAGTGTAATCTCATCAAGGCCGTCTTCCCCTCTTACTACAAATGCATGTTCTGAACCGAGGTTATTTAGGACCATTGCAATGATATCAGTCAGGAGTGGGTCATAAACACCCAGTAGCTGACAGTGGGCCCCTGCAGGATTTGTGAGCGGACCGAGTATGTTAAATATTGTTCTTATGCCTATCTCCCTCCTGACAGGCCCTGCATATTTCATCGCTCCATGCAGCATGGGTGCAAATAGAAAACCTATCCCAATCTCCTTAAGGCACCCCTCAACCCTCTCCACCTTGACCTCGATATTCACCCCAAGCACCTTTAAGACATCGGCGCTACCACTCTTCGAAGAAACCGATCTATTTCCATGCTTTGCCACAATAACCCCTGCACCTGCCACAACAAAGGCGGCAGCCGTGGATATATTGAACGTCATCGTCTCATCACCGCCTGTACCGCATGTGTCTACCACCCTTGTCGCCTTTACATTTATTTTTGTGGCCTTTTCACGCATAACCCTTGCAGCCCCTGTTATCTCTGGTACAGTCTCTCCCTTTATTCTCAAGGCAGTTATGAATGCGCTTATCTGTGCCGGGCTTGCCTCACCCGCCATCACTTCGTTCATAACCTCAATCATCTCGTTTTCGGTTAAATCCCGGCCCTTAATAAGCATTGAAATTGCTTCCTTAATCATAACCTTTCCTCGTCTTCCTCTTGCTTTTTTCCGTCAAAGCTTTTCTTCTTTCACATTTAAGTTTAACTGAACTAC
>JAUXIU010000080.1 GCA_030620895.1 Deltaproteobacteria bacterium | reverse complement strand
CCGGTAATTATCGCCTTTTTCATCTAAAAACTCCTTCTGCCAAGGGAACAGTCCCCGACCCACTTACGTGGATACCCCGACGGATTTTGTTAGAGGTCTGATGTTGGAGGCAATAAAACCGTTCGAGGATGGAGGATTGAGGAGGGAGGCAAAAACCTCTAACCTCTAGCCTCTAACCTCAAACGTTTTCCATCCGGCCTCAAGCCTCTTTCCTCAACCCTCAAACTGTCTGGAACAGTCCCTTGAACCTTAGTCTTATCATTAGTCTTATCCTTAGCCTTATCCTTATCCTCAACCTCCATTTTTGCTTAGCCTTAACCTATTCCTACGCCTTTACCACTTCCTTGGAAAATGGGGCGGCTGCATTCCTTGTATCGACTATCAAGCGGCTGTGTTCAACTATCCACTTATAATCGTAGGCAGAGTGATCGGTTATGATGAGCACACAATCATAAGAAGAAAGCATATCTTCATTTAACTCAACCGAGTCCATACTGAGATCATGACCTCTCAGTTTTGGTAGTTTAGGGATATAGGGGTCGTTGTAGTCTACCATTGCACCTTTCTTCTGTAATAACTCTATGATATGAAATGATGGTGATTCACGCATGTCATCAATATCTTTCTTGTATGCAATACCCAGGACAAGAACCCTGGCACCTTTAAGTGCCTTCCCACGCTCGTTCAATGCCTCCATAACCCTCTGGATAACGTAATAGGGCATATGGGTATTTATCTCGCCTGCAAGTTCTATAAACCTTGTTGCAAAATCATACTCCCTCGCCTTCCATGTTAGGTAAAACGGATCTATGGGGATACAGTGGCCACCGAGGCCTGGGCCTGGGTAGAATGGTGTAAAACCGAATGGCTTCGTCTTTGCCGCCTCTATTACCTCCCATATGTCTATACCCATCCTTTGACAGAGCACCTTTAGTTCATTTACCAGCGCGATATTGACGCTTCGATATATATTCTCGAGCAGTTTTGTCATTTCAGCTTCCCTGGGGGATGATACTGTAACCACCCTATCAACAACCTGTGAATAGAGGGCCGTGCCTGCCTCAAGGCATCTCTTTGTTACACCACCCACCACCTTTGGAGTTGTCTTGGTAGTAAAGTCTTTTCTGCCTGGGTCTTCCCTTTCGGGGGAGAAGACAAGAAAGAAGTCCTTACCTACCTTGAGACCCGTTTCCTCAAAGAGTGGCAAGAGCACCTCTTCTGTCGTTCCGGGGTATGTAGTGGATTCAAGGGATATAAGCTGACCCGGTCTTAAATTCCTGGCAATATCCCTAGCTGTATTTTCTACATAGCTTAAATCCGGCTCCCTTTTGGCTGAAAGGGGGGTAGGTACGCATATTATAGCCACATCCACTTTTGAAAGGAGAGACATATCTGTAGTTGAGGTCAATGTAGGGGGTTTTCCATTAACAAAAGACCTTATCTTCCCCGAGGGTATGTGTTTAATATAGGATCTGCCCCGGTTAATCTTCTTTACCTTTTCGTGGTCTACATCGAAACCTATTACTGTAAAGCCCTCTTCGCAGAACCTGAGAACGATTGGAAGCCCCACATATCCAAGGCCAATTATACCTATATGAGCCTCTTTAGACTCTATCTTATCAATCAATCCCATAACGTTCTCCCCTTTCTATTATCTAACTCTGTTCAGCCAGCCACCCGAAGATATATCGCATATCTTCTCTTCGGGAACCCTATTCTTCAGCAACCTCTCTTTAAATTTATCTCCACTAGAGAAGGATGTAATTATCACCATGTCAAACTCTTTATCTTTTAAATTATCAATTGCCTCTATGGTATATCCAAAGAACCGCTTCCTGCTATCGGTCATATCGATAACGGCGACGAGCCTTATATCAACCTCCTGAAGTGATAGATAGGCAATCTCAGTTATCTCGTCCACCCCGCAGAATATTATACTTCTAATACCTTTATCGTATAGGTTACGGAAGAGATGTTGAAAGTCCTGCCTTGCAAACTTATATAGGTTCGTAAAGTTCTGGAGGTGGTGGTAAGCGAGTCTGCTCTTCTCGAAAAAACCCTTTGGAGTGAGAAAGTATACGTACCTCTTAGGCGGGATATTGGTTACTGAGATGTAACCCTTAGCAGCGAGATTTTTAATATATGAATTCACAAGACCTAAGGCAAGACCGAGCCTCTTACTAAGGGCACGCTGTGTAACCTTGTTATCTCTAGATATCTCGTCCAGCAAAAGAAATGAACGATAGTCATCCGATTGCTCCCTCGACAACCGAGTACCCCTAGAAGATTCTTTGTTCATAATATGAACACTAACAGAAACCGCTAAACGTTGTCAAGGGGTTTGTATCAGTAAAGGTTTATATGGTTTGTTTTGTTAACCCTGTTTACCTCGTTTGTCTGGTTTCCCTGGTTGTCCTGGTTTACATGGTTTGCATTGTTTACCTTGTTTATCGTGTTAACCCTGTTTACCTCGTTTACATTGTTTGCCTAGTTTACTTGGTTTACTGGGCTACTAAATATTCTAATAAGTTGCGAGTTGCGTGTTCCGAGTTGCGAGTTTTACTTCCATTCTGTTTTTACATATTTTTTCTCTTTTTAACCCGAAACTCGTAACCCGTAACTACCTGATCTCTGTGGTAAGTTGTTAACCATGTGAACCATGTCAACCATGTTAACCTTATAAACCTAACAAACCATTTAAACCATGCAAACCATTTAAACCAAGCAATCACCCTTATATCCGTCCCCACACTCTATACCACAAAATACCTATGTATTCGTGGAGGGCTGTAGATGAATCACGGAGATTAGTTGCATGTGGGATAAAAGCATATATAGACAGCCTTTTTTGCTCACTCCTATAATCACAAGGGGCAGGTATTACATCAAACCCTAATTTCTTGAAGATGGCTGATGCCCTTTTCATGTGAAAGGCTGAAGTGACTAATATAAAGCTATTCTTTTTACCGATAATTTCAGCTAAATTCCTTGCATTTTCCAGGGTATTTCTGGACTTACTTTCAATTGTGATATCTCTGGACGGAACCCCAAGTGAGATGGCAACGGCGGCCATTGCCTTTGCCTCCGAGATGTCAGGTTTTGCAGGGTCACCACTCCCGCCTAATATAAATAATGGTACATCCCTTAATTTCCGGTACAACCTTACACCACATACTATCCTCCCCATGGATTCACTTGACGGCTGTGGTTTTAAATCCAGCCATGATAGTTCCTTAACACCTCCACTGAGGACAACGATGGCTTCGGCGTTCGATTGATCAACCTTGAAATATGGAGTACTTCGTTCTAATGGTTTTAAAAGGGTATCGGATATGGGCCCTATGCTAAGGAGATATAATAGTGAAAACCCGGAAAAGATAAAGAGACCGGCCATTCTGCGGCGGGCCTTAATCATTAAAAACCCGGCACCCATAAGGATCAAAAGGCCGGAAGGGGGTAGGATGAGAAACAGAATAACCTTGGCTATAATAAAACCCATCTTCTATTTCCCCACAGATCTACATACAAGAAATATAAACATTTTCTGCTTGCCGGCTTTCCGAAAGGCTGTCATTCCTTAAAAACGATATCGCTAACTTTAAGACCGTATTCCCTGAACCACCCGGCAACCTCCCTCCTGGAAACCACCCTCTTTCTCTGGATCTCTCTTCTTTTTCGTAACATCCCAGCCATACCCTTTAAGATACTCCACCAGGCCCTTATAAGAGTGTAGAAGAGACTTGCCTTAGAGAAATCCTCTGTATATCTGCCGCCCGCCCCTTTCTTTACGGTCAGGGCATAAATCTGTAAGATATACCTCCAGATGGTATTTTCCGGGAGGTTTATGAGCATAGGAATGGGAAAGTTTTTCAAAGCAACCCATATATGGTTCCTCTCTACAAGATATGCCTTTACCGGCGTGTATCTACCAGTCGTACCAGAATAATGATGGTATACTATTGCATCGGGTACAGACTGTGTCTTCCAGCCAGCGAGTCTTGCCCTCAGACCCAGGTCGGTATCCTCACAATAGGCAAAAAAATCTTCATCAAATAGCCCTACCTTATCGAGCATCTCCCTCCTGTACATTGCAGCACATCCACTCGGTATGAAGACCTCCTCATCCCCATCATACTGTCCCCTGTCCTTCTCTGACCTGCCACGGCCTTTTGCGATACCGCAACTCGAGATAAGGAGACCGCCGACAGAATCGATCGTAATATGGTCATCCATAGAGAGTATCTTGCATGTCCACATACCTACATCACTGGAGGATGAATCAGCCCGCCTGACAAGGTTCTTAAGCCAATCCTTATCAACCTCTGCGTCGTTGTTCAGTACCGCTATATATCTGCCCCTGGCAATACCTATGCCCTGGTTATTTGCAGCAGCAAACCCCCTGTTCGTTTTATTCTCCAAGACCACAACCTGTGGATACCTGCCCCTTATAAACTCCACAGAACCGTCGTCTGAACCATTATCAACCACTATTATCTCAAAATCGCGGAAAGCCTGGTCGGTGAGTGTCGCAAGACAGCCCTTGAGATAGACTAATCCATTCCAGTTAACAACTACAATAGAAACAACCGGTGGATGCACAAGTTAACTCTCCATATCGGCCATAAATTCTTTTATGGCCTCTTTCCATTGGCGGGGTTCGATACCTATCTGCTTTAAAGCAATGCTTGTGAGTGCAGAATTGGCAGGTCTTGGGGCGGGTCTGTTCAGCTCAGAAGAGGATGTGGGCATAACCTCCTTCTTGATGTCGGCCAGGTGCAGCATCTCAAGTGCAAACTCATACCATGTACAATATCCACCGCCCGAGGCATGATAGAGGCCATACGCTTCCGTCCTGGCTATCTTCGAGATCATTTCTGCAAGGTCTTTTACATAAGTTGGTGCTCCACGCTGGTCATTCACAACCCTCAGTTCATCCTTTTCTCTTGCGATATTCAGGATAGTCTTCACAAAGTTCTTTCCCGTCTTACCATAGAGCCAGGAGGACCTTACAATAAAGAAGCGTCTTGAGAGGTGTTTTATAAACTCCTCACCTCCCAGCTTAGACATCCCGTAGACATTTATAGGGTTTGTCCCGGAAAACTCATCGTACGGTTCGTCGCTCTTTCCGTCAAATACATAATCGGTTGAGATGTAAATGAGTTTGGCACCTGCCTTCTCGGCCCCAACGGCTACATTTCTCGTCCCGAATGCGTTAACTTTAAATGCCTTATCGGATTTTACCTCGCAGACGTCCACATCTGTAAACGCAGCCGTATGTATTACCAGGTCAGGTCTGAAATCGACAATGGTCTTTATAATTCCCTGATCTGTTATGTCGCTTTCGCTACGGCCACCGAGAAAGAAATCACTACCTTCAAATGCCTGCTCTATCTCTGACCCAAGCTGTCCGAAGGCTCCCGTAATAAAGATCCTCACTGCTCTTGCAACATATCAACGTATATGTTTTCATAATAGGACCTGAACTCCCCCGACATTATCCTCTCCCACCACCCCTTTTTCTTGACATACCACCCGACCGTGTCCTGGATGGCATCCTCAAACTCGTGTGCAGTTCTGAACCCCAATCCCTTTGCCTTTTCGCAATCCCGTGAATATCGTCTGTCATGGCCTGGTCTGTCCT
>JAUXIU010000052.1 GCA_030620895.1 Deltaproteobacteria bacterium | reverse complement strand
TATAACATACGGCCTGACAGTGCAATCTGATGTAAGTGCCAGAGACGTGGAATTTAAGGAAATGGTCTCCAGTTATTGGCTCTGGTACAAGGGAGAGGGTATGGGTAGGATAAGTGTGGAGATGCCAGGCAAGCACAATGTTTACAATTCCCTTGCTGCTATTGCTGTTGCACTGGAGCTTGGGATGGATTTCAATCAAATAGCGGATGGATTGAAAGAATTCAGTGGTGTACAGCGGAGGTTTCAAATAAAGGGTATTAAAAGGGATATTATAGTCGTTGACGATTATGGACACCATCCCGAAGAGATAAGGGTGACACTAAGGGCAGCCAAGGAAGGTTGGGGGCGAAGGATCGTAGCAGTATTTCAACCCCATAGATATTCAAGAACAAAAGACCTCTTTCGGGACTTTCTTTCGGCTTTCAATGATGCGGATAAATTGGTTATTACAGATATATATCCAGCAGGGGAAGATAGTATCGAAGATATATCATCCGAGGGCCTGGTGGATGGTATAAAGGCTTACGGTCATAAAGATGTGGTTTATATACCTAGAAAAGAAGATGTATCTGAATATCTAATGGATATCCTCTCTGCGGGTGATATGGTTATAACGCTAGGGGCAGGTGATGTGTGGGAGGTTGCAGATGGAGTTTTGGATGAACTTGGCAATAGTTTGAGAAGAAAGGGGCTGGCATAAAGGTGCAGAACCAGGATACGCAGATTAATAAATTCCATGGACGTTTACTCTTTAATGTACCAATGAGTGATTACACCTCGTTTAGCGTAGGTGGAATGGCGGATGTTATGGCCTGTCCTATGGATGAGGATGATCTTAGGAAATTGCTCCATTTTGCTGAATGCAAGGGATTCCCTATATATGTTTTAGGGGCGGGAACAAACCTGCTTGTAAAAGATGGTGGAATAAGGGGTATTGTTTTGAACCTATCTGAAGGGTTCAGGGATATTGTATTCAGGGGAGAAGATTCTCTTGAGGTTGGCGCTGGTGTTAGTTTATCGAAGGTTGTAACTATATATAAAGAGAAGGGATTCTCTGGGCTTGAATTTGCTGTTGGTATTCCGGGTTCTGTAGGAGGGGCGGTAGCAATGAATGCTGGTGCATACGGTGGCGAGATGAAAGACGTAGTAGAGGGTGTAGAGATTATGGGACGTGGTGGGAAGGTTCGTTTTATACAAGGTTCAAATGTTGGATTTTCATACAGGGGTAGCAAACTTCCTGATGGGGCGGTAATATTAAGGGTTAGGTTGGCCTTTAAGAGATGCAATGTGGAGGAGGTTGAAAAGAAGATGATTAAATATAAGGCCATGCGAAAGAAGACTCAGGCAATGAATATGCCAAATGCTGGTTCAATATTCAAAAATCCCGGTGGTGAGAGTGCAGGGATACTGATAGAGGAGGCTGGTCTTAAGGGAATGCGATGTGGCGGTGCTAAGATATCAGAGGTGCACGCCAATTATATAGTAAATCTTGGTGATGCGAATGCAGGTGACATCCTGGCCCTGATAGCACGTGCAAGGGACAAGGTCTATCAGTTAAAAGGTATAGTTTTAGAACCTGAGATAAAGGTGATTGGAGAAGACTGATATTGTGGTTAGGGGTTCGTGAATCGTGCAAATTAATGAATAAAAATTGAGCTCAAACGGACTCCTCTTAATAATTAGAATGAGATGACATTGAAGGATAAGAAGATTGGTGTGTTAATGGGTGGCATGTCTGAAGAGAGGGATATCTCCCTTAGTGGAGGAGATGCTGTATACAAGGCACTTGTAAAGGCAAACTATAATGCTGTAACCATAGATATTGCCAGGGATGCAGCATCAAGGATTGTTGAGGAAAAGATAGATTTAGCATTTATAGCCCTTCATGGGCGATTCGGTGAGGACGGATGCATACAGGGTCTCCTTGAACTTATGGGTATCCCGTATACAGGTTCCACTGTTCTTGCAAGTGCAATAGCGATGAACAAGGTCGTGACCAAAAAGATTCTTGCATACCATGGAATACTTACACCGATGTTTAATATGTTTAGAAGTGAAGACAATCTGACTCTTAAGGGCCTGAAGATGCCTCTTATAGTGAAGCCGATATCGCAAGGATCGACCATAGGTGTGGATATTGTTAGGGGGCGTGGAGAGTTGGCACGTGCTGTAGATGAAGCGTTTAAATATGGAGATGTGATTATGCTCGAAGATTATATAGAGGGTAGAGAGTTTACAGTTGGCTTGCTAAATAAAAAGGTCCTCCCGATTATTGAAATAAAGCCCAGGGAGGGGATTTATGACTTCAAGGCAAAATATATAGATAGTGATACAGAATATACCGTTCCTGCGAAGTTGCCCGAACAACTTGAGGGAGAGCTAAAAAGACTGGCAGTTGATAGCTATGAGGCCATAGGCTGCAGAGGGCCTGCAAGGGTGGATATGGTAATCGATGATGAGGGCAGGCCGAATGTTTTGGAGATAAATACGGTTCCAGGCATGAATGAAGCAAGTCTACTGCCTAGGGCGGCAGCGTCGGCTGGCATGGGATTTTCTTCTCTTGTGGAGGAGATACTTCTAGGTGCTGTGTAGTCTTAATGATTATATGATTTTCAGGCCCTTAGGTGAGGTCTAAACCTCCATTGTTGTTAAAATGGTCAGTATGTTTAAAAAGAGACCAAAGAACCGTAGAAAGAAAGAGCCTGTAGTAAAAAGGCTTAAAAAAAGGATGTTAATAATTCTTAGGGTTGCCTTCGTTGTGGTGATTATACCCACTACATTTTATGGCAGTTGGTATATTTATCAGAGATTGCTCACCAGCCCTCTTCTAGAGATTGAACATGTTGATGTGTTAGGTGTGAACAGGATATCGAAAGAAGATGTGATAAGCCTTAGCGGTATAACGGCAGGTGACAACCTTTTTTCAGTTGATAAAAGACTTTTAACAAGGAGACTTAAAAAAGAACCATGGATAGATACGGTTGCCATAAAAAGACGCTTACCCGACAAGCTTGTAATAGAGATAGAAGAAAGACAACCTATTGCAATAATAAATATGGATGACCTCTATCTGGTGGACATTAAGGGTGTGATATTTAAAGGACTATCTAAAGGGGAAGCTGTTGATCTGCCCATTATAACGGGGTTCTCAATGGATGAATTGGATAAGGTCGAGGCATCAGGGCTTCTGTTCATGGCCTTTGACCTTCTTGAAATTCTTTCCAAAGAGAGGGTTTTAGGGATCAACGATATTTCTGAAATTAATATCGACAAGAACTACGGACTTGCAATCTACACACTCAAGGAAGGAATAAAGATAGATTTAGGAAACAGTGACTTTGAAGAGAAACTTGAGAGGCTTGAGAGATTAATTTCAATAAGAAATGGAAATTTTACAGGGGTAGAGTACATAGATATGAATAATCCAAGAGGTATAATAGTAAGAATGTCAGAGAATATTGCCATGCAGATATGAGAAAGGGGGGTATGGGTAAATTGGCAAAACGTGAAAACATTATCATCGGTCTGGATATAGGTACCACAAAGATATGTGCGATAGTTGGAGAGGCAAAAAAGGATACCCTGGAGATAATTGGTATAGGTACGCACCAGTCAAAAGGTATCAGAAAGGGAGTGGTTATAAATATAGAATCTACAGTGCAGGCCATAAAAAAGGCTGTTGAAGAGGCGGAGCTTATGGCGGGGTGCGAAATAAAAACTGTATTTGCAGGTATTGCTGGTGGACATATAAGAGCATTCAATAGCCACGGTATTATTGCGGTAAAAGAGAAAGAAATAGGCAAGGCAGATATAGAGAGAGTTATAGAGGCGGCACAGGCTGTTGCCATTCCCCCGGACAGAGAGGTTATTCATGTGATACCCCAGGAATATATAATAGATGACCAGGATGGGATTCAGGTGCCACTCGGCATGAGCGGAATCAGGCTTGAGGCAAAGGTACATGTCGTTACAGCGGGTATTACCTCTGCTCAGAATATTGTAAAGAGTGCCAATAAGGCCGGCCTTGATGTGGCTGATATTGTACTTCAACCAATAGCAAGTGGAGAAGCAGTGTTAAGTCAGGACGAGAAGGACCTTGGCATTGTACTTGTCGATGTTGGCGGTGGTACTACAGATATAGCTGTTTACCACAATGGGACATTGAAGCACACGAGTGTTATATCTCTTGGCGGCAATCAGATAACAGGTGACATATCCGTTGGGTTAAGAACGCCTGCCAATGAAGCAGAAAAGATAAAAAAGAAATACGGCTGTGCAATGACCTCTATGATACCGAAGGAAGAGACTATAGAGGTGCCCAGTGTAGGGGGTAGAAAACCAAGAGTTGTGTCGAGACAGATACTTGGGGAGGTTATAGAACCTAGAGTGGAAGAGCTGATGCAACTGGTTAACTCAGAGGTGATAAGGTCGGGTTATGATGGGGTGGCGGCCTCTGGTGTTGTGCTGACAGGGGGAACGGCATCTATGGATGGAATGATAGAACTCGCCGAACAGGTATTCAACTTGCCGGTAAGGTGTGGACTTCCTACTGACATAGGCGGCCTGATAGATGTGGTTAAGAGCCCCATGTATTCGACTGGTGTTGGCCTTGTATTGTACGGGATGAGACATTCTGCGGTGGCGACTCAGTACCGTGTTGGTGGAAAGAATACATTTGGAAAGATGCTCAGGAGGATGAAAGAGTGGGCGAAGGAGTTTTTTTAAGGCAGGAGTTGATGGCATAAAAACATTGAATATAAAATATCTTAAAAAAGAAAGGAGGTATGTATGGTGTTCGAACTGGCTGATAGTTTAAATCAAAATGCAAAGATAAAGGTTTTAGGGGTGGGTGGTTGTGGCTGTAATGCAGTAAACACCATGATAGATGCCAAGCTTGAAAATGTGGAATTCTTTGCAGCGAATACAGATTGCCAGGCACTTGGGGTATCTAAAGCATCAACCAAGATACAACTCGGGGTGAACCTTACGAAGGGTCTGGGGGCTGGTGCGAATCCAGATATAGGCAGGGCTGCGGCAATTGAAAGCAGGGATCAGATAAGAGAGGTGGTTGACGGGGCTGACATGATATTTATTACTGCAGGTATGGGCGGAGGTACAGGAACCGGTGCTGCCCCTATAATAGCTGAAGTGGGAAGGGAGATTGGTGCTCTTACAGTTGCGGTAGTTACAAAGCCTTTTGCCTTTGAGGCTCGGAAGAAGATGAGGCATGCAGAAGCAGGGATTAAAGAGCTAAAAAAGGTTGTTGACACCGTTATAACCATCCCCAATCAGAGACTCTTATCAATAGCAGATAGGAACACTTCCCTTCAGGATGCATTCAGGAAGGCAGATGAGGTATTAAATCAGGCTGTAAAGGGGATATCCGATGTGATAACGATACATGGGCTGGTAAATGTTGACTTCGCGGATGTCAAAACAATTATGTGCGAGATGGGACTGGCGCTCATGGGAAGTGGGATTGCCAAAGGTGAGACAAGGGCAGTAGATGCCGCAAGAAAGGCCATGCACAGTCCTCTCCTTGAAGACATATCTATCAGCGGTGCAAAGGGTGTGTCGATAAATATTACCGGATCCTCTGAGATGACACTCCATGAGTTAAATGAGGCATCGACTCTTATTCAAGAAGAGGCCCATGAGGATGCAAATATCATCTTTGGTGCTGTAATTGATGAATCGATGAAGGATGATTTAAGGGTAACGGTGATAGCAACTGGGTTTGGGAAAGATGATTCAAAGGCCTTTAAGGGAATTGCCCCTGCCGTCGTTGTTGAGGACATGGATGTGCCAACTATGATAAGGAGGGATAGGGAGAAGCAAAGAGAGGTTGTTAATGAAGGGGAGATCCAGAGACTTGGCAAACTAGGTGGCTGTAATACAGCTGACGAGGATGCTTACGATTTCCCAACTTTCCTGAGAAAGCAGGCTGATTGAGTTCTGATTTTTTAAAACGGCAAACTGTGTTCAGAAAAGATACCGACTGAATCAGACAGGAAGTTGCTTTTTGTCATGGTATTACCGGAATCGGTGTTTGATAATATCGTTGTGCGTCATACGCAAAACTAAATACTCAATGCAAAACGAATGATCGTAAGGGAGGAAAAGTTTGCTCTTTACGGGTATGCTCTTGATACATGTCCTTGCCGTAATAGTCTGGATAGGAGGACTCGCCTTTATAACAATGCTTATATTTCCAGCTATGTACAGGATACAGGAGCCGCTCCAGAAGGTCCTGTTCTTTCAGAGGATAGAGCATAGGTTTGCGCCGATGGCGAGGATATATAATGCAGTAGTCGGAATATCCGGTTTTGTCATGCTAGTATATACGGGCTGGTATTCACTGCTTTTTACGTTAGATGGATTGTTTCTTACTATCATGGTCCTCATATGGGTGATGTGGGCTGTCATGCTATTTGGTCTTGAACCTTTAGTCATAAAGAAGATGCTTGACAGTATGGTTAAGAAGAACGAGAAGATGGAGATAGATGCCATCTTCAGAAGGATGAACGTAATGCACTGGGTACTACTCTTCGTAAGTCTTGTGGCCGCAGGGAGCGGGGTAATGTTTGCTCACGGCCCGGCTCTCTTCTAAGCACGTTAAAATCCGATAAAATCTGAAACAAGCATGGATGTCTCTGGAATTTGTTGAAGTCATGTTTTGTGGTTGACGAGGCTATTTTGTTCCCTTGAAGTGTGTGATAAAATCCGTAACAGTCAGGTCTGCCACACGTAGCAACTCTTCTCGAAGGTACTCCCCGTTATACTCAAAATATTCGCCCAAGTACGTTTCCCACTCACGTTTATGGTCCGTAAAGAAATAGTCTTTCTGCCATAGTGTTCTTCCGCGGGAATCCTTCATTGTGCCCACAACTTCGGTGACAAGACCCACAGGCCATTTTACGTCCAGGACTACAACATCAAATTCAATTAGAATACCATCTCTGTATTTGAATTTCTTATCCACCGGCTGGTTATCAACTTCCATCTTTGGCCAACCCGGCACTTCGTCCGCTACGCGTTCAGAAAAGCGTTTCAACACAAGCTCTCCGAAGTCTGGCAGAAAGATATCGTTTGACGCCACATAGGATTTGGCCTTTATCATCTTGTCGCTGATAGACTCAAGCATATTGCTGGCTACACCGGGGCCAAGCCCCACGGTGATAATGTTCAGTCCTTTACCCTTAGTTATCCTTATAATTTCAGCGCTCTGTCTTATTATGTCAACCCTGATCATTGGTGTCTTGTGTCTGACCACCTTTATCGGTTCGAGAGACCTTAGATCTTCACCTGAAAAATGCTTATTACTAACACATGATACGAGATAAAGGTTCAGGACCAGCAGTAGAACTAAGCATCTCCAGGATTTTCTATTCCGC
>JAUXIU010000086.1 GCA_030620895.1 Deltaproteobacteria bacterium | reverse complement strand
CCCGCAGAGATTCTGTAAACTCGATACCTGCACCCTTCGTCCTGGGCTCGATGCGCATCCATACTTCCGCAAATTGGCCAGCCCCGCCACTCTGCTTTTTATGACGGTATTTTGATTCCCCTTTGCCCTTAATGGTCTCACGATAGGGTATCCTGGGCTCAACCATATCTATCTCAACATTGAATCGACGTTTTAAACCTTCCGAAACGGTCTGTAGGTGCAACTCGCCTTGGCCGGATATCACAAGCTGACGTATCTCGGAATCCATACGATAAATAAATGTTGGATCTTCTTCATGAAGAGTGGCAAGGCCTACCGATATTTTCTCTGCTTCACCTTTCGATTTAGGATTAAAGGCTGCATGGATATTTGGTTTGGGATACTCTATCTTTGGTAAGTCAACTACCATCTTGGGACTGCAGAGGGTGTTACCCGTGTGGGTATCCTTCAATTTCACCAAGGCACCGATATCTCCAGCATGTAAGGTTCTAACACTTGTCCTGTTTTTCCCATTTAATATATAGATCTGCCCAATTCTCTCGGTAACTTTTTTGGTACTATTGTAGAGGTCCATACCAGATTTTAGCGTTCCAGAATACAATCTAAAGAAAGACAAATCACCTAAATGTGCTTCACTAAGTGTTTTAAATACGAAGAGGACCGGTTCGGGGTTGGAGAGGGCAAGATCAACCTCTGAACCTTTAGAATCAACAGCTTTTAACTTTTCCCTGTCAAGCGGTGAAGATCCGTATTCTGCAATAAAATCCATTAAGTGAGCGAC
This sequence comes from Deltaproteobacteria bacterium, assembly GCA_030620895.1. GTDB lineage: Bacteria > Desulfobacterota > GWC2-55-46 > S146-70 > JAUXIU01 > JAUXIU01. Next base: position 4,540 of record JAUXIU010000086.1, on the reverse strand, counting down.
CCCTGCATTTGATTCGCCGGCCGTAGAGAAGAGGGGAATGAATGACTGATTTTGTATCGCGGTGTGAATACCGGCACGCATCTCCTCTTCTGCAAGGATTCCCTGGTCGAAGAATTTTTCCAGAAGAGAATCGTCAGATTCGGCAACATACTCTATTAATTCCTCATGAAGTTTTTTAACCTTTTCTTCCAATTCTCCTGAGGCAGGCGATTCTTTATACTTGCCACTCCTATCAGTCTGGCAAGTGATTAGCTCATTCTGCAAGACATCCAGGAGCTGGTTGAAGCCGGGGCCTGGATTAACAGGAAGTGTCATCGGGAACACACGGCTTCCAAACCTCTCTTTTATCTGTTGCAACACCTGTTCAAAATTGGAATGCTCCTTATCAAGGGCGTTGATAACCAGTATTTTAGGTATTCCATAGTTGGTTGCATACTCCCAGACCTGCTGCGTTCCCACTTCCACACCGTGATTGGTATGGATAACAATTAAGGCAAGATCAGCAACCCGGAGGGCACCCAGGCTCTCACTGATAAAATCGGAATACCCTGGTGTGTCGATAATATTAAATTTTTTGTCGTGCCGCTCAGTGTGAAGTAATGAAGCATGAATTGAAATTTGATGCTCGTGTTCATCTTTATTGTAATCTGAAGCGGTATTTCCATTGGCAATGCTTCCTAGTCGGTTGATGGTGCCACCGCAGGCAAGCATGGCTTCACTCAACATGGTTTTACCAGAGGATCCATGACCGACTATTGCAATATTTCTGATGTCAGATGATTGATACTCCTTCATAGGCTAAACCTCCAAATCTTGGTATTTTGGATTTTATGGAATGTTTTATAAGTTTTTGCCTAAAACCTGTCACAAACTAATTTTATTCGGAGTAAATCGGTTCCAACTAGGTAAAATATTTAGTCCGGCCATTATCAACCACTAAATAAATCTACAAATAATATACGCCAGGACGGCAGCGTGGTCAAGGGAACAGTTGTATTCTTGACATAGGTTGGATCGATGATAGAATCAGAGACTATGAAGGAACTCACTATCAGGCTGGCGGGGACAGCAGGGGAGGGTCTTCTCACAGCAGGTGATATACTCTCCAAGTCATTCTTCAGGCTTGGTAAATATGTTTTTAATTATTCAACCTATGAGGCTGAGATCCGCGGAGAAAGGCCCTCATCAACACAGATAAGGGTCTCCGATGAGCCTATCCTCTCGCAAGGTGACCGACCGGACATCCTCGTCGCATTTGGCGGCAGGGATGTAGATCTCAATATAGATGAACTTATGGAAGGCGGTAGTCTTATCTATGATCCAAGGCCGGTAGATCCATTTGGTGATGTAAACACATATCTGCCCGAGACCAAAAGGGATATCCGACTCGTTCCTTTACCCACAATGGAGATGGCATACAGGATACTCAAGAGGCCGTTGACCAGGAATATGGCTATAGTCGGCGCCCTTGCATATCTACTCAGGATGCAGAAGGATGTTGTAAGTCGTGTGATAGGGGAGAGGTTTAAAGATGGGGGAAGGATGAATTCCGCCTCAAATATAGAGGCGCTGGAGGCTGGATATGGTTATTGTAAGGATAATCTAAAGGATATATCTTTCCCTCATCTTCCAGGGAGCGGAAAGGTGGAAAAGAGGAAGAGGAGATTATTCCTGTCAGGTAACGAGGCGGTGTCTTTAGGGGCTTTAGCATCAGGGGCAACGGTATTTTCCGGTTACCCCATAACCCCGGCCTCTGAGATAATGGAGTTTATGGCAAAAAACCTCAAATCGATCGGGGGAGTATCTATGCAGATGGAAGACGAGATTGCATCACTTGGGGTGGTAATAGGTGCCAGCTTTGCTGGAAAGAGGGCCTTTACAGCCACTTCCGGGCCAGGTATCAGCCTTATGGCTGAACTGATAGGGTATGCCTCGATGGCAGAGGTCCCTCTTGTAATTGTAGATGTCCAGAGAGGTGGGCCATCGACGGGGATGCCCACGAAGACAGAGCAGTCTGACCTTCTCTGCTCCATCTTTGGTTCCCATGGCGAGGCGCCGAGGATCGTCCTTGCTCCATCAAGTGCAGCCGATGCATTCGATGTCATTAATGATGCCTTTTCAATAGCGTGGAGATATAAGGTTCCGGTTATTCTATTGATGGATCAATTCCTTTCACAGAGGAGGGAGGTTGTGGAGGGGATAGATATGGTTTTATCGCAAATTGAAAATGAGCCTATATCAAGTGAGGGCTATACCATTACAGGGCTTGAGCACACAGAAAACGGGCAACCTGCCTACGACCCGGATCTGCACAGGGCGAATATGGAGAGGAGGTTCAAAAGGCTCGAAGGGGTCTCGGAGGGTTTTGAGGCTGTAAGAAGGTACGGCCCTGAGGAAGGTGATATTGGGGTATTTACGTGGGGCTCCAGCCTTGGGGTGGTCATGGAGGCATGTGCTGAGACCGGCAGAGCAGGCGTCTGCGGGATTAGGCTCCTCAATCCGCTGCCATCCGACTCCATAAAGAAATTTGCCATGGGTTTTAAAAGGCTGTGTGTAGTTGAAGCGAATTACACCGGACAAATGGCAAGGCTTCTGGAGGGTGTACTTTTAAGGGAGGTAGGTCGTATTACTGTATGTGAGGGGAGGCCATTAAAGATAAGGGAGGTTATAGATGCCACGAAGGTTCTTTGATTACCAGAGCAAGATATACCCTGTATGGTGCACGTACTGCGGAGACTACGGTGTCCTAACAGCACTCATATATACCTTTACTCGATTAAATCTGGATCCGTCCAGGACTGCGATCGTCTCAGGTATAGGGTGTTCCGGCAGGCTCCCTGCCTATACAAAGACCAGGGGTCTGCATACCGTCCATGGCAGGGCCGTTCCTGTTGCAGAGGGTGTCAAAGTGGCAAGGCCGGATTGGACTGTAATGGCATTGGGTGGTGACGGGGACATCCTCGGGATAGGCGGAGGACACCTCATACATGCGGCAAGGCGGAACATTCCAATTACAACCATTATGCTGGATAATGCGGTATATGCAATGACCAAGGGACAGGCATCGCCTACAACAGGTGCAAAAGAGACTACAAGGTCATCGCCATACGGCAACCCCGAAAGGCCTGTAAACCCAATCCTCCTTGCGTTGGCCTCAGGGGCCACATTTGTTGCCAGGGGTTTTTCGGGGAGGGCAGAGGAGCTCATCGAGACACTCAAGATGGCCTTAAGTCACAAGGGTTTCTCCTTTGTGCAGATATTTTCACCCTGTGTTACCTTTAACCCCAAGGAGTCATACAAGTTCTTCTCTGATAAAGTCGTTATGCTTACAGAACCTGCAAAGGACAGGCTTGAGGCGATGAGACTGGCCATCGATGAAGATAGCCTCTACCTTGGTATCTTTTATAAAGAGGATATACCTACATACATTGAAAATCTACCCAGACCATCAAGGGGTGTGAAGCCAGAGGCCCTGAACGGGCTGGTTGAACCCTTTGGTTAGTCGAATATATTCCTTATAAAGAAGAATACATTCTCCTTCCTCTCCTTGAATCTTCTCGTTATATACGGCAGCCACTCAGGTCCATAAGGTATATAGACCCTCATCCTGTATCCCTCCTCCGCAAGTCTCTTTTGCACGGTTCTCTTTATCCCGAGGAGCATCTGGAACTCGAAGCGGTCATTACCTATCCCATTTTCTCTGGCAAACTTCAGGGCAGCCTCAATAAGCCTCATATCGTGTGTTGCTATGGCAGGGCGATTGCCACGCAGGAGGAGATCGTGCATAAGGAGTTCGAAGTTCCTATCCACATCCCTCTTCTCCGGAAAGGCTATTTCAGGAGGCTCCTTATATGCACCCTTAACAAGCCTGACCCTCGCCCCTTCCTCTATGAGCCGTCCTACGTCCCTTTCACTCCTTTTGAGATAAGACTGAATGGCTATGCCGATATTATTATGCCTTTTGTGGAGATCAAAGAATATGTCAAGTGTACCTTGCGTATATTTCCCACGCTCCATATCAAACCACACAAAGTTATTGACTTCCTCTGCCCATTTTATAACCCTTTCAAGATTAGTTCTGCAGACTTCTTCTCCGATATCAAGGCCCATATGACTGAGCTTAAGGGAGATATCGGCTTGTATTCCTGTCTCTTTGATCTCCTCCAGGAGTTTTATATACTCATCTGCTGCAGCAACAGCCTCTCCTGTGATCTTTACCATCTCTCCAAGGTTATCGATAGAGACCAGGATACCATGGCTATTCAACCCCATTGCCACAGAGATGGCATCCTTACGTCCTTCTCCTGCGATATATCTTCTGGCAAACAGGCCTAAGAATCTATTCATTGACTTATCCTTAAGGGTAAATTTGCAAGGCACAGATAGAAGATAATCAAGCAGAATAGGTCCTTATAAATCTGTACAATATATCTATCCATAGATTCTTGAGTGAGAAGTCATTATATCTTTTAGGACGCTACTGTCAAATCAACTCAGGGTTCTTTCCAGTGCAAAAACCATTGGAAATTGAAGATTGAAT
>JAUXIU010000073.1 GCA_030620895.1 Deltaproteobacteria bacterium | reverse complement strand
TACTCTCCCGCTTTATACATGGGACGGTATTGATCCATTATATTCATGTATGTCTCCCTGGAGATCTCCTCGGCTACAAAACGTATTATCTCTTTCGTCTCTTCGACACCGCCCGGCATAACGAGATGCCTGACCAGAAGCCCCTTTATGGCTATCTCCCGGCTGTCGAGCACCAGGTCCCCTACCTGCCTGTGCATCTCCTTTACGACGTCCTTTACTACATCCGGATAGTCGGCGGCGTTTGAATACCTCATTGCAGATTCGCTCCTGGAGTACTTGATATCCGGCATATATATGTCTACTATACCTTCAAGAAGCCTTATTACATCTATAGATTCATAACCGCCGCAGTTCCAGACAATGGGAAGTTCTAGCCCATCTTCAACGGCCTTTATGAGAGAGGCAACGATCTGCGGGGCATAGTGTGTCGGGGTAACAAAGTTTATATTATGGCACCCCCTTCTCTGTAACCGCAGCATCTGCTTTGCCATCTCGGAGGTGGTCGTAGACCTGCCTTCGCCGAGGTGACTTATATCAAAGTTCTGACAGAAAATACATCTCAAGTTACAGTGGGTCAGGAATATCGTTCCTGATCCGTAATAGCCAACGAGTGGAGGCTCTTCACCGAAATGGGGAAATGCAGAGGAGATCATTAAATCCTTGCCTGCACTGCAGACACCTCTTTCGTCCTGAAGGCGGTTTACACCGCATCTCCTCGGGCATAATCTGCATTCTTTAAGAATCTCATTCAATACCCCGCTTCTCTTTTCGAGTTCTCCGCTATTATAGAGTTTGATATAAGAAGGGACAGAGGACATTATCTATCAAATCAGGTATTCAAAGGTATGGGCGATTAAAAAAAACCATATGATCAGTATAAGATTAATTGTACCCGGCTTGCCCCTTTAGATAAAGAGAAATTACCATATAAAACTTTACAGGTCTTTATAAGAATAGAGGTCGATATCTAACGGGGTGAATAATCAACATACGTAGTTCTTCGGATAGACACTATTTAAAGAGGTTAAGCTCCTTACCCTTACCCTTCTCCTTATCCTTATCCTTATCCTTCTCCTTATCCCCTTTGATCTCCGTATCCTTGCCAGAATCTTTAGGGATATCCTTCCTCTCAGCCTGATCGCCCTTGTATATATATCTCTCGTAGAGCCTGTGGTAGCTTGTCCAGTTAGAATCTGTATCTCTCTCCTTCTCTATAAGGGCCTGTAGCGATTGTACCTTGGAATCGAGGTCGTCGCAGTAGTAGAGGATTACAGCTTCTACGGTCTTGGGCCTCTTTGGAGATCCGAATTCAAGGTAGCCGTGATGACTGAGGAGCATATGTTTTAAAAGAATTGAAACCCTTTTTGGAAAATCCGGTATCTTGGCAATCTCCTTCTCTATCACCTCTACGCCTATCGTTATGTGACCGAGAAGCCTGCCTTCATCTGTATAGTCAAAGGCCTTATCGTATGACAGTTCATAGATCTTCCCTATATCGTGGAGTATCGCCCCGGCGATTATGAGATCAGCGTTTATATTCCTGTAATGGCCCGCAGCCATTTTAACCAATCCACAGAGAGAAAGGACATGTTCCAAAAGCCCCCCGATATAGCTGTGGTGCATTTTCTTTGCGGCCGGGGCAGTCTTGAAGAGTCTTCTCACTTCCCTATCCGTAAAGATGCTTTTCAAGAGTCCTTTGAGGTGATGGTTTTTCAAGCCATCGATGATGGCATCCAATTCTTCCAACATCCTGTCAGGATCCCTTTCCGAGGCAGGGAGAAAGTCAGAAAGGTCGATATCTGCCTGTGGTATCATCTCTAAATCTACGACATTTACTTGAATATTGGATTGATAAGAAACCCCAAATCCTTTTATCCTTACAAAATCGTTCTTATTAAACCTCCCTGATAGCACATCTACATTATCCCAGACCCTCGCATCAATATCACCCGTCCTGTCCATGAGTTTCAGGTTAAGGTAGGCCTTACCACTCTTGCTCATGCCGCTCTCCTTCTTGGTAACAAGGAAGGTATCTTCCACCTTATCCTTTTCTCTTATCCCGTCTATATACATCCGTTTCATCTTTTACCTCCCTTCAAGGAACCACTCCACGTACCGCTCGATCCCCTCCTCTATCTCAACCTTCGGCTCGTAATCCAGAAGCCTCCTTGCCTTGTCTATATCTGCATATGTTACAGGCACATCACCAGGGGCAGGCTCCTGATTAATGACCTTTGACTTCTTCTTGAGGTTCTTTTCTATAAGGCTTATAAGGTAATTGAGCTCGACAACCCTGGACTCTCCAAGGTTTATGATCTCGTATCCGAACGGCCTCTCTATAGCAGTAAGTACACCCTGAATAATATCATCGATATATGTAAAATCACGCCTCGTGGTTCCATCGCCGTAGACGTTTATCTCCCTGTCCTCATGGATGAGTCTTGTAAAATTTGCGACCGCCATCTCAGGCCTTCCCCTCTCACCATAGGCAGTAAAAAATCTGAGGCATGTTGTGGGGATATTATAGAGATGGGCATATGAAAAGAGCATTAATTCATTCGCCCTCTTTGTAACGGCATATGGAGAGATGGGCAGGTTTATCGGATCATCCTCGGAGAATGGAACCTTGCTGTTTATGCCATATACCGAGGAAGAGGAGGCAAATACAAAGTTTTTTAGCGAGCGTGTCTTAACTGCTTCGAGTATGTTAAGGGTGCCCATGCAGTTAACATCTTCATAGAGTATAGGGTCGGCTAACGAAGGTCTGACACCTGCTCTGGCTGCAATATGACATATACAGTCTATATGGTTCTCGTCAAATACCCTCTCTATCAACTCCTTGTCTCTTATATCGCCTTCATAGAGGAGGAAGTCCTGGTGCTTTGATGCACCCTTTATGTTCTCCCATTTCAACATGGGGTCGTAGAAGTCATTGAAATCATCTATCACCACAACCCTCTCACCCTTCTCAAGGAGACTGTCTACCAGGTGTGAACCTATAAACCCCGCACCGCCTGTAATCATGGTGGTCATAATTTTGGAGGTTAACATGATTAAGATATAAGGGTCAAGGTTGAATGGCCTGTATTCCTTGACTACAATATATTACACTGATAAACTTTAGTGATGCCGTATACGTATCTTGAACACTTGGCCGATGTCGGTATCATGTCGACCGGTGCAACACTCGAGGAGGTATTCGAAAGCGGGGCAGAGGCCATGCTTAATGTGATGTTTGACCTCGATACCATTGAATACAAGTCCGAGACCCCAATAACCTGTGAGGCAGAGAATATAGAGATGCTCTTTATAGAGGTGCTTAATGAGATACTCTCCAGGCAGGATATTGAGGGCATTGCCATCAAAGGATTAAAGAGAGGAAAGGTTGAGGAGAGAGATGGTATCTACCACTTTAGAGGGGCAGCAGGCGGGGAACCGTTTAATGAAGAGAAGCACTCCGTTAAGACCGAAGTGAAGGCTGCCACCTACGCGGGGCTTGAGTACAGGGTAGAGAAGGGGCAACATATCCTCAGATGTATCCTTGATGTATGAGGGGGTGAAGTCATGTCCATTGAAATAAGGAAGATAACTCCCTATCTGTGGGAGGTGACAAAGAAGGGGGATATGCTTGTTCCAGGCAGGGTCTACGGAGACGAAGAGACTATCCAGGGTCTTTTGAAAGATGCAGAAGAGAGAAAGGGCGGCGGCTTTACACCCGCCATCCAGCAGGTTGTCAATGTCGCATCTCTGCCAGGGATAGAGAAGGCATCTATAGCAATGGCGGATATACACCCTGGATACGGTTTCACTATAGGTGGAGTGGGCGCCTTCGACCTTGAAGAGGGTGTTATAAGCGTCGCAGGTGTTGGTTTCGATATAAACTGCGGTGTTAGGGTCTTGAAGACACCGCTAAAAAAGAAAGATATAGAGGGTAAGAAGGATGAGCTGGCCAATCAGCTCTTCAGATCGGTCCCATCCGGTGTCGGTTCGACCGGCGACATAAGGCTTTCGGTAAACGAGATAAACGAGGTTCTTAGGAGGGGTGCTGAATTCGTTGTAGAGAAGGGATACGGCTTCCCGGAAGACCTGGAGTATACAGAGGAAAATGGAAAGGTCTCAGATGCAGACCCGGAAAATGTAAGCCTTAAGGCCAAGGAGAGGCAATTCAAACAGGTAGGAACACTTGGTTCAGGTAACCACTACCTTGAGGTGCAGTGGATCGAGGAGATTTACGATACCGAGGCGGCAGAGGCATACGGGATTCATGAAGGCCAGGTACTCGTCGCCATACACTGCGGCAGCAGGGCCCTTGGCCATCAGATAGGAACCGATTATCTAAAGACACTGGAGGCCGCCAGCAGGAAGTACGGTATACCGATACGTGAGAGGGAGCTCGTCTGTGCACCGATAAAGAGCCCTGAAGGCAGAAAGTACTTCACGGCGGTAAACTGCGGGGTAAATTGCGCCTTTGCAAACAGGCAGGCTATTTCACATCTTACAAGAAAGGCGCTCGGCTCCGTCTTTGGAATACCGATCGAGGAGATAAGGCTTCTCTACGATGTGGGTCACAATACCTGTAAGATAGAGTCCCATAATGTGGAAGGGACAATGAAGAGGCTTCTCATACATAGGAAGGGTGCGACAAGGGCCTTTGGGCCCGGCAGGGAAGAGGTCCCTGAGGCATACAGGCCTATAGGTCAACCCCTACTCGTCGGAGGTACGATGGGAACGGCATCCTATATACTCAGTGGAACGGAGCAGGGTATGGAGGAGTGCTTCGGGAGTGCAGTCCATGGTGCTGGAAGGGCCCTCTCGAGGCAGGCAGCCAAACGCCGATGGAGGGGGGAACGTATTATTCAGGAGCTAAGGGAAAAGGGGATCATCATAAAGTCTAGGAGCAAACCAGGTGTTGCAGAAGAGGCACCCGGTGCATACAAGGATGTAGATAGGGTCGTTGAGATCATGCACAGGTCAGGCGTGAACAAAAAGATAGCGAGAATGAAACCACTTGTATGCGTGAAAGGGTGATAGACTAAAAATCCTCTTCCAGGCATATATCGTCATCCTTAGTTTTCTTTATCTTAAGCGGACATTGACAATATATGCACAATACCTGTTCACCTATCGCCTCGTCGCCTAAGAGCGGCACATCCACATCACATAAAGGGCATGTTAGTTCCTTTATGCCGGTAATATCGGGTGACATGACTTTATCCTCCTTGATATTAAGATCCTTATACTGATTGTGTATATCAAAGAACCACCTATTGTTTCAATGTCTATTTAAAACAGTAAATAGTAGTTAGAAGATAGGAGTCAGGATACAGGAGCTAGGAGATGGTTTCCATGGTTCACTTGGTTTGCATAGTTCACATGGTTGATATGGTTTAAACAAAAAACAGAGTAAACCCGACAAACCGTGTAAACAAAGTAAATCAGGTAAGCACACAACTTGCAACTTGTAACTTTAAATAGCGAAACCTGAAGGTTTTGACTACGTCCGCACATAAATTTGGAATTAAATAAATTGATATTTTTCCTTGAAAGCTATATAAATGAATCAGATTGAAGAGCAATGATCCGAAAGGTGGAACAGCGAACGAGATCAGAAGGCTATATCTTCAGGTTGGTAATACGGTTACGCATAAGAGGCACCCTGAATGGGGTATAGGGAGGGTAATCGAAGAGATGAATTCTACCCTTCCAGGCGGCCTGTCCATGATTAAGATAGCGTTTAAAGATGGCACCAGGCGGGCTTTCGATAACAACGTTGACAGCGAGTTGTGCTGCTACCAGGCCGGCATACGGCGGCAAAAGTAAAGGCATAAAGGTAACGTAGATTCAGGCTCTTAGCATTAAGGCCAATTATAGGGCGGGTTCGTATTTCGAACCTTCCTTTTTTTTAATCTCAAGCCTTCACACCAAGACATTTCCATCTCTTCTACAAAACGTTTATTGCCGTATTCTCAATTATTGTTTCCAGTACCACAAAAGAATGAAGTATGAATTAGGAATTAGGAATTATGG
>JAUXIU010000018.1 GCA_030620895.1 Deltaproteobacteria bacterium | reverse complement strand
GGACAAGTAGATATGTAATAATTCATCCCACAGGACATCTTATAACATTAATATCCATCACATTTAACAACGAGACTATCACCCATGCTCACTGTAACTTTGTATGAAGGTATGCATAAAGGATATAACTTTTCGGATAAAATCTAAAGATCTTTATCGAATTTAATCGTAGCCTCCTTGACCTCTTTGCCTATTTCGAAAGGGATTTTAGATATTCCAATGGCAATAGCTATAAAAATAAATACACACACTATACTAATCAGCATTTTAATTACCTCCATTAATCTTTTTTTGGGAATTAAATTGTCTTGATACCCTTATTTTATACACCACATACACCATCCTCAAAAAGATGGATGTAACCTAAGTCACATGTATTGAAAGAGAGATTAGAAAAGGTGACAAATTTATTTTTCTTGTGAATTTAAAAACATAGGGGTTGTCCCTATGTTTTCCTCCCCCAATGGTAAAGCTGCAGAGAATCGAGGATGTAAAGGCAAGGGGGGCTTGGGTCAATATTTTTGTGTTTTTTTCTAAAATGTTGTACATTACTGCTGGTGTTTTGTAGCGGCTGGTAAACTAACCGAGGCTGTCGTTTCAGGATGGCTGGAATTTTGAGACTATTTTGGAAATTTTACAATGCCTGACACATTTGCTATAACTGTATTCGTTCTTATCCTCTCTACAGCTGTTATTGCTTTCATCAGAAAAAGAAGCAGGGATAAATGTCTCAAGGACTTTTCACATGACATGGTAACCCTGGAAGAAACAAGCGGCAAGATAATCTGGGGCAAGTTGTCCGTGGAAAATACCGGTCTGGAACTTATCTATCCAACCAGACACAGAGATAAAGAAGGCCACGATGAGGCCAGCTATATTTTATATAAAAGCGAGTATGCAAGCATGCAGGCATTAATTCGCTATCATGATGAATTGAGTGAAGACGGTAAAAAGGAGCGGGAGAAGGACTTAAAAAGAACCTATCGCCCTTCATCCTTGAGAAGGTTTAAGAGAAGGATACAGAATGTCTTCAAAACGGTAAAGGATTCGCTGATGGAGGTGGTGAATGTGTTTATCACTCAGGCCAAAAAAGCCACCCCTGCCGGGACGATACTAACTTCTCAAGATAGACACGTCTCCAAAATAAAACAAGAACTGGTAGGCTCCATGGAGACTTCCTATGAACCTCTGTTGGAGAAATATATCGGCCGCAAGGTTGTACTTGAAATGATCAAAGGCGATAAGATGTTTGAGTATCTGGGTGTGTTAAAGGACTATACAGCGGAATTTATCGAAATCATAGGTGCTGATTACAGAACAAAGGAAGACCAAAAGTTCAGAAAGGCGGACCTTGTGGTTCCAAGGAGATACGGCGTCATTCGGCACCTAGGAGAATAGATCTGAAGTGTCGAACTTTAAGCACTCGAAGGAGGCCTGCCAAGACCGTTTACATCCAGGTCTACTGGCACATAACGGCTTTTTCCCTTGGCATGATGTCATAATGGCACTATGCTATGAGACATTATGACAGAATATGCATGTCAAATAAGCCTCTTATAAAAACCAATCCTTATTTAAAAAACCCTGCAAAACGACATGCTATGTTCTGTATGACTGTTGCATCCTCAACAGCCATTGAGGGCGTGCATAAAGCAGTTGAGATGGCGCTTAAAACCACCAAAATATCTGCTAAGCCTTCCGTTTCTCAAAAAACCAAAACACCCGGCAAATCACGGTGTTAAAATCCTCATTCTTACTGCTTCAATTTCAATCCGTGCGCGGCAAAGCGGCACGCACGCAGCGGAGGACCTCGTAATCATAGGCCCCGTCCAAGGCTTCATAGACGGGCTTAAGGGCTTTTGTTTCCTCCGACAGCTTTAGCAGTGCGTCCCTGATGGTCTGGATCTCCTTCTCGCTCAGGTTCACCACGTGTTCGAGTTCAATGATTCCGTCCTCGATGGCCCTGGCAAGATGACTATAGACGGTGCCGGGTTTTAGGTTACGGCGGGCGGCGACAATGTCCACGTCCCTTTCCTTATGAAATAGTTCCACTGTTTCGGCGATTGTGTCGCTTGCGGATTCGTTGGCCTCTTCGCTGTGCTCGCGGATGATCTTAAGGAAGTCGTTACCATATAGTTCGAGTTTTCGTTCGCCCACACCTGTAATAAGACGCATCTGGTCAAGGTCTTTGGGGCGGTGCTGTACCATCTCCTCAAAGGTTGTATCGTGGAAGATGACATAGGGCGGCACGCCCTGGTCCCTGGCTATCTCAGCCCGGCGCGCTCTGAGCGCCTCCCAGAGTTTTCTGTCCCCGGCCTCGGCAAAGGGCCCCCTCTTGCGCTTGGGGTGTTCTTTCTTCGGTTTTTTCTCAGGCTTCTTTTCCTTTCTGAGACGCAGTTGTATTTCGCCTTTCAGTACGGCACGGGACTCTTCTGTCAACCGCAGGGAGCCGAAGCCCTCCACATCCACGCTCAGAAAGTTTCTTGCCACAAGCTGCCGTATCACCGAGCGCCACCCCGGCGTGTCCAGCTCTTTTCCTATGCCGAAGGTGCTCAGCCGGCCGTGACCGAACTTACGGACGCGCTCCGTGTCATGACCGAGCAGGACATCGGTTATGTGGGCGCCCCCGAACCTCTGGCCGGTCCGATAGATGCATGAGAGGACCTTTTGAGCAGCAACCGTGCCGTCCCACGTCTCGATTGGCTCAAGACATGTATCACAGTTGCCGCAATGATCAGGGTGCTTTTCGCCGAGATAACCGAGAAGGGCTTGGCGGCGGCAGGTCGTTACCTCGCATAGGCCCACCAGGGCGTCGAGCTTGTGACGCTCTATGCGTTTTCGGGTCTCATCAGCCTCAGAGCCTTCGATCATCTGCCTCAGAATGACGATGTCTTGCAGACCGTATGCCATCCACGAGTTGGCCGAAAGGCCGTCGCGCCCCGCGCGTCCCGTTTCCTGGTAATAGGCCTCTATGCTCTTGGGCAGGTCCAGGTGGGCGACAAAGCGCACGTCCGGCTTGTCGATACCAAGGCCGAAGGCGATGGTGGCGACTATTATTATGCCTTCTTCCTTGAGGAAACGGTCCTGGTGGCGTTGGCGGAGTTCCGCAGAAAGGCCCGCATGATATGGAAGGGCCTTAAATCCCCTTTCCTTTAACCACCCAGCGATTGCATCGACCTTTTTTCGCGACAGGCAATAGACGATTCCTGCATCACCCCGGTGCTCGTCTTCAATAAACCGGAGCAACTGCTCGCGGGGCTTTTGTTTCAGGGTGATGCGGTAGCGGATGTTAGGCCGGTCAAAGCCGATTACGACTATCTTCGCTTTTTCGAGGTTCAGGCGTCTTATTATTTCGCTCCGCGTGGACTCATCCGCGGTGGCTGTAAGCGCGATACGGGGCACGTGTGGAAAACGCTCGTGCAGGACGGAGAGTTGAAGATACTCTCTGCGGAAGTCATGCCCCCACTGGGAGACGCAGTGGGCCTCGTCGATAGCGAAGAGAGCCGGCTTGATACGATTCAGTAAATCGAGGAAGCGCGGCGTAAGGAGCCGCTCCGGCGCAACGTATAGAAGATCGAGCCCTCCGTCGAGCAGCAGCTTTTCTACGCGCCGGCTTTCACCCACGTCCTGAGTGGAATTTAGATAGGCGGCACGCACTCCCGATTGCAGAAGCGCACTCACCTGGTCCTGCATGAGAGATATTAGCGGCGAGACGATAATGCCCGTTCCGGGGCGTATCATGGCGGGTATCTGATAACAGAGCGATTTGCCGCCCCCGGTCGGCATAAGCACCAGCGCATCGTTGCCTGCTATAAGCTGAGCGATTACCTCCTCCTGGCGAGAGCGGAAGCTGTCGTAGCCGAAGACGGTTCGAAGGATGTGCAGGGAAAAATGAGGGACACTTCCCATATTTTTAAGGTTCATAAAAATACCAATTTTTTAATGAAATCTACAACATTCTCTAACATCAGTCAAACATTAACAGGATGCACGCCGTAAGCCCCGCTTTGTAGGCGGGGTATCTTGATGGCGAAAGAGGAAAATATATCTTGAAAGGGATTATAATTTGACGAACCAGGAGATAATAGATTTAACCAACCGTCATGTTACCAATACGTACAGGCGCTTTCCTATTACAATCGTAAAGGGTGAGGGTAGGCGGGTATGGGATGCGGATGGCAAGGTGTATCTTGATTTTGTCGCCGGCCTCGCCGTCTGTAATCTGGGGCACTGTCATCCTGCAGTTGTAAAGGCGATAAAAGAGCAGGCTGAAAAGCTCATCCATATCTCAAACCTCTATTACATAGAATCACAGGCAGAGCTTGCCAAACTCCTCTGCGAGAACTCCTTTGCTGATAAGGTCTTCTTCTGTAACTCCGGTGCCGAGGCCAATGAGGCCGCGATTAAACTGGTCAGAAAGTATTTCCATAACAGAGGTGAGGACAGGTTTCAAGTTATCTCGATGGAGAAGTCCTTCCACGGAAGAACGATGGCAGCAATGGCTGCAACAGGACAAAAGAAGATACGGGAAGGGTTTGAACCTTTATTGGAAAAGTTCAGCTATGTACCGTTCAACGATGTCGATGCAGTCAGAAGGGCGATTGTTCCTAGAACAGCAGCAATAATGATAGAGCCTATTCAAGGGGAAGGGGGTGTTATCCTCCCATCGGATGGTTATATCAAGGAACTCAAAGCCCTCTGTAAGGAGGAGGGAATCCTTCTCATATTCGACGAGATTCAGGTAGGGATGGGCAGGACGGGAAGGCTATTTGCCTATGAGCATTATGGTGTAATGCCGGATATAATGACCCTCGCAAAGGGGCTTGCTGGTGGTATTGCTATAGGCGCAATGCTCGCAACCGATGATGTGGCCTCTGCATTTACACCGGGGTCCCACGCGTCGACCTTCGGAGGAAACCCAATTGCAGCGAGCGCAGGTATTGCATCTGTTAATGCAATCATTGAGGAAAATATTCTTGATAATTGTCGAAAGATAGGTACCTATCTTTTTGAAAGACTGGACGGGCTTAAAAGAAAGTATCACTTTATAAGAGAGACAAGGGGTAAGGGATTGATTATTGGTATGGAACTAGATATTCCGGGTGCGGATATTGTAAATATATGTTTACAAAAAGGACTCCTTATAAATTGCATCGGAGAGAAGATATTGAGATTTTTACCTCCCCTTACGGTTACCGAGACTGAAGTAGATGAGATGATAGGGATATTAAGTACTGTGCTCGATGGATATAAGTAAAAGGACCATTTATTTGCAAAGGAATACCGATGAATCTTCTTACCATACATGACTTAGAAAAGTCAGATATAGATAATCTCCTGGAAAAGGCTGTTGCCTTAAAAGAGAGGCACAAAAGGGGTATACCACACCAACCGCTCAAAGGTAAGGTGTTGGGGCTTATATTTGAAAAGCCTTCGACAAGGACGCGTGTTTCCTTCGAGACCGCCATATGTCATCTCGGAGGAAACTCTATATTTTTAAGCCACATTGACTCACAGATAGGAAGGGGCGAGCCGATCAAAGATACAGCGAGGGTGATGTCCAGGTATGTGGATGCGGTAGTTATAAGGACCTATGGCCATGAGATAATAGAGGAATATGCAAGGTATTCAACGGTTCCAGTGATAAACGGCCTTACAGACCTGCATCACCCATGTCAGGTGCTTGCTGATATTATGACTATCGTTGAAAAGAAGGGTGGTTACAAGGGACTTAAGGTTGTCTGGATTGGAGACGGCAACAATATGGCCAATTCATGGATAGAAGCTGCTGCCAGACTTGGTATCGAGCTAAGACTTGCATGCCCAAAAGGATTCCAACCCGATACCGGTGTCTTGGAGAAGGCAAGGGCCATGAAGGGGTCGTTTGTTGAGGTTGTAAATAACCCCAAAGAGGCCATAAGAGAAGCGGATGTATTGAATACAGATGTATGGGCAAGCATGGGCCACGAAAAGGAGAGAAAGAATCGTTTAATGGCATTCAAGGGTTATCAGATAGGACCAGAGATGCTGGAACTTACAAAAAAGGATGTCATGGTTATGCACTGCCTGCCTGCACATAGGGGCGAAGAAATAACAGAAGAGGTTCTTGAGGGCCCTAACTCTGTTGTGTGGGATCAGGCAGAGAACAGGCTGCATATGCAAAAGGCAATACTGGAATTGCTACTGTAAAAAGCCAAAATAAAAGATTCGTTCGTAAAAAAGCAAAGCTTCCGCCTACAAGGCGGGGTCAAGGCGTGCATCCTGTTAATTATTTTGGAGGAATAGATGTCTAAAGTAAAGAAAGTAGTCCTTGCATACTCCGGTGGACTTGACACATCAGTCATAATCAAGTGGCTCATCGAAAACTATCGATGCGAAGTCATCGCCTTTGTGGCAGATCTTGGACAGGGGAAAGAGTTGAGAAACTTGAGAAAGAAGGCCAGAGATACAGGAGCAAGCAAGGTCTATATTGATGATCTCAAGGGTGAGTTTGTGAGGGACTTTATATTTCCGATGTTGAGGGCAGGAGCGGTATATGAGGGGGGATATCTGCTTGGAACTTCAATAGGCAGACCTCTAATAGCAAAGAGGCAGGTTGAGATTGCAAAGAGAGAGAGGGCAGATGCTGTATGCCATGGTGCAACCGGAAAGGGGAACGATCAGGTGAGGGTTGAGTTGACCTACTATGCACTGAACCCGCATATAAAAGTAATAGCGCCATGGAGGGAGTGGAGTATGAGGTCAAGGGAGGACCTCATTGCTTATGCAAGGGGACATGGTATACCGGTGACTGCCACGAGGGAAAAGCCTTATAGTACGGATAGGAATCTATTACATATAAGTTTTGAGGGTGGTATATTAGAAGACCCATGGATGGAACCTCCAGAAGATATGTTTACAATGACACAACAACCAGAAAAGGCACCTGATAGACCTACCTATGTAGAGATAGATATCAAGGACGGCAACCCCATTGCGGTAGATGGCAGGAGATTATCACCTACCAAACTACTTGAAAGATTGAATAGACTGGGTGGTAAAAACGGAATTGGAAGAGTGGATATAGTTGAGAACCGTTTTGTGGGTATGAAGTCACGTGGTGTGTATGAGACACCTGGAGGGACAATTCTTCATGAAGCCAGAAGGGCTGTTGAATCAATAACTATGGATAGAGAGGTAATGCATCTCAGGGACAGCCTCATGCAGAGGTATGCAGAATTGGTCTATTATGGGTATTGGTATTCACCTGAGAGAGAGGCCTTGCAGAAGTTGATAGATGAAACAGCCATAGGTGTTACTGGTACGGCAAGGTTAAAACTCTATAAGGGGAAATGTCAGATAGTAGGTAGGAGATCAAAGAAATCTCTATATCATCCTGACTATGCAACCTTTGAAGAAGATACTGTATTTGACCAAAAAGATGCAGAAGGATTTATTAGACTCAATGCTCTGAGACTAAAGTTAAAGAGTATGATCAAAAGCAAATGAGGAATGACGAATAAAAAACAGTCGCTCGTGATTCGTGGTTAGTGATTCGATCCACGATACACGATTAACTATACACGAATAACGATTCACGATACACGATTGACGATGGGGGTCTGTTGAAGTTAGCTAGATTTTCAGATAATGGGTTTGAAGGATATGGAATCATTGAGAGTGATTTTATAGTTGAGATAAAAGGGATAGGGAGCTTTGTAAATACAGTTCGTAGTTCAGAGTATTAATATTGCTCTTAACAGGATGCACGCCGTAAACCCCGCCTTGTAAGCGGGGTCAAGGCGTGCTAAGGTAATGGAAACTTTCTTGACTTCGAATCCAAAACTAATAGATGGAGGCAATAGGTGAACGAGTCGTACATTCAGGATATCTTTGCTGATAGGATAGGCGGGAGTAACTTTGGAAAAGATACAAAGATATACAAATTTGAAAAGATAAAAATAGCTAAGGCCTTGGCAAGAAAGGCACATCCTAATACAGAACTTCTTGACTTTGGAGTTGGTGAACCGGACGGAATGGCCTTTCCAATAGTTGTAGAGGCCCTGAAGATAGAATGTTCAAAACCGGAAAACAAGGGATACGCTGATAACGGCATACAGAAATTAAAAAACGCGGCTGCAATATATATGGAGAGGGTATTTGACGTATCAGGCATCGACCCTGTAAAGGAGGTTGTCCATTCCATAGGGTCGAAACCTGCGCTAGCCATGATACCGGCGGCCTTTGTGAGCGAGGGAGATGTTTCTTTAATGACGGTCCCCGGGTACCCTGTACTCGCAACTCACACACAGTGGTATAGAGGAGAGGTGGTTAACCTGCCGTTGCTGGAAGAGAATGATTTTCTACCTGATCTCGATGCAATACCTGAGGACGATCTGAAGAGAGCGAAATTGCTTTACCTGAACTATCCAAACAACCCAACTGGAGCATGTGCTACGGTTGATTTCTTTGAGAGAGTTGTTGAATTTGCACATAAGTATCGAATTGTTGTTGTTCACGATGCAGCCTATGCAGCCTTGACTTTTAACAGAAAGCCTTTAAGCTTTCTAAAGATAGATGGTGCAAAGGATGTTGGGATAGAAATCCATTCATTCTCAAAGGCGTTTAATATGACTGGATGGAGGCTTGCCTTTGTGGCAGGCAATGAGAGGGTCATAAGTGCATTCTCACATATAAAGGACAACTACGATTCTGGACAGTTTATAGCTATACAAAAGGCAGGCATATATGCTCTGGAGCACCCGGATATCACTGAAAAGATAGCCGCAAAGTATCAGAGGAGGTTGGAGCTGATGATCAATGCCCTTACTTCGGTAGGTTTTAAAGCAAAGATGCCGGACGGTTCATTCTATCTTTTTGTGAAATCTCCGAAGGGTGCAAAGGGGGGAAAAAGATTCGAAACAGCAGATGATGCTTCGGAATATCTAATAACCGATAAACTTATTTCAACAGTTCCGTGGGACAATACAGGACATTACTTGAGATTTTCGGCGACTTTTCGCGCAAAGGGTGAAGAGGATGAAAGAAAGGTTATTGGTGAGATGAAGAAAAGGTTAACCGATTTGGAGTTGGAGTTTTAGAAAGAAAAATAATTACAATACCCGATATCTGTTGCTTGTAGAATACTTAATCCGAAATCCAAAAGGAAGGGGTTATGACGACTGCCCTCATTGGTATTGGGTCAAATGTTGGTGAAAGGGTAAAAAACTGCCAAAGTGCAATAGCTCTCCTAAAAGACAAGGTTACTATCCTGAAAATATCTTCTTTTTATGAAACGGAGCCATGGCATAATACCAAGGAGGATTATTTTGTAAACTGCGTTGTTGAGGTTGTTACCTTATTGGATCCAAGGAGGTTGCTGGATATTTTAAAAGTGATTGAGCAGAAGATGGGGAGGGTCGATACCGGTAAATGGGGACCAAGGGTTATAGACCTTGATATATTGTTTTATGGAGATGAGATTATTGAAGAAAGCGACCTTACCATACCACATCCATTCCTTGACAAAAGGGCCTTTGTTCTTGTACCGCTATCCGAAATAGCCCCAGATATTCTGCATCCTGTCATCAAAAAAACGGCAACCAAGATGCTCTCAGAACTTAAGGATACAAGTAGTGTGAAAAAGCTCAAGGATACCTTTGAAGATTGAAATTGGGACTGTCCCAAGCAGTTTGAGGATTGAGGAAAGAGGTTTGAGGCTGAGGTTTAAAGCCTCTAACCTCCCTCCTCCAACCTCTAACAAAATCTGTAGAACGGGGACTGTCCCTTTAAAAAAAATCGTCGTGCGTGATTCGTGGTTCGATTCACAATACACTATTCACGATACACGATACTGGCTTTTAATCTTGACCGAATTTTATGTTTATAGTAAATAGAAGCCGTTAAGTGTTAAAGAACCTGCGGGCGTGATTCAATGGTAGAATGAAAGCTTCCCAAGCTTTCTACGAGGGTTCGATTCCCTTCGCCCGCTCCATATTTCAATACGTATAAGGTCAGGGAAGAGGCATTAGGGTCAAACCTTTAATTGTTAGTTAATGTCCAGATAGGGGACTGTCCCAGTTCTTATTTTGCCATGCGCATAGCGCTTTGCGCAAAGCGTGTTCTTATTAATTGGGAACTGTCCCTAGCATAAATAATGATAACTGTGCAGAAAATCAACAGTAATACCTTCAAAGTTACCGTAGAGCAGGGCACAACTACAACACACACAGTAACGGTTGAGCCTTCTTTCTATGAAAAACTGACGGATAAATGCGTGAAACCTGAGGAGCTTGTGAAGCAGTCTTTTGTGTTTCTTCTCGAGCGGGAGAGTAACACAAGTATCTTGCGGAGCTTCGACCTTTCTGTAATAAGCCAATATTTTCCCGAATACGAAGAAACGATCAGGGGTATGCTGAAATAACCGTTTATTCCTTAAGACCTTCCAAGACAGCATCCAATAGTCAATAAAATTGAAAAAACACATTAATTCTGATAGTGTCTGTTGACACGACAACTTCTGTAAAGCTCATCCTATTATACAGAGCCTCATAATTAAATGCGAATACAGAGCGTCAGAACAAAGCAGACCAAGGCGCGACGAAGGCGAGGAGTGAGGCGTACTTTGTAGTACGCCGCAACGACAAGCCGAGGAGCAACACAGGTATGCAAAGTTATGACGCTCTGTATAACAGGACGAGCTTTACAGGTCAACAAACACTATCAGAATTAATGT
>JAUXIU010000083.1 GCA_030620895.1 Deltaproteobacteria bacterium | reverse complement strand
TACGAGTTACGGGTTGCGAGTTACGGGTTACGGGTTACGGGTTGCGTGTTACGGGTTTACTTTGTTTGCCTAGTTTACATTGTTTGTTTTGTTTGCTTTGTTCAGTTATTTTTAAACCATGTGAACCATACAAACTATGTTAACTATGCAAACCATCTCTTGTACCTATTCCTCTTTTAAGAGAGCTATAACACTCCTGGCATTTTTATTGATTATTTCCACAACGGCCTTAGACGATATTGTAGCTCCGGTTATGGCCTGTATCTGGTTCGGCTTCTCTGGCTTCCTATACTTGATATACTCTATTTTTGGAAGGATTTCGATTCCCTTAAATTGATCTCTAAATTTATCCCCTTCTATTTTATTCCCCAGGCCAGGAGTTTCAAGTTGCTCCAAAACTTGCATGCCTTGTAGCCTTAAATAGTCTGGATTCAATCCTACCATCATCTTTATAATACCCTGGAAACCAGGTCCTTTAGCGATAAATGCATATCCAACAAGTCCTTCGTCTACATCGAAGCCCTTAAATATCCTTATCTTTTCTGCCCCTTTATCAGTCTGGAGGATCCTTTCAGTTGTCTCATATCTTGTGGCCTCTGACAAGACAGCAAATATGGCCCTCTTTTCTTCAGCCAACCTGTTAGCCTCTATCTTCGGAGCAGCAATATGATATACGGCAGCCAGCATACCTCCTACAAGGGTAGCGGTTGCTGTAAGAACTATCATCATACCTACTGCCTTCTCCTTCACCTCACCTCTCCAAAAATTCTGGGCCTTGTCCATTTATCAAGCAGTGGTACAATAGAATTCATTAGGAGTATTGAGTACATTACCCCTTCAGGTAGCCCACCAAAGAGCCGTATAATCACTACTAATATTCCAGCTCCTATAACGAATATCCACTGACCTAGTGGGGTTACTGGAGATGTTACCATGTCAGTAACCATAAACCATGCTCCGAGCATGGCACCACCTGCCAAGAGATGAAACAGGGGGGCTGGATATTTAGAAGGGTTGAATAACCAGAAGATCGCACCAAAAAAGAAGATCGCACCCAGATATCCGAGTGGGAGTCTCCAGTTTATATATCCCTTGTAACGTAAGTATAACCCCCCGACGATAATCGCCAGCACAGAAGTCTCACCGAGGGAACCTGAGATATTGCCAAAGAACATATCAAGATATGGCGTCATCTCACCGTCAAATTTCATCAGGGCAAGCGGTGTTGCAGCTGCAACAACATCTATACCACTACCTGCAAGAGATTTCGACCATGTGGTTATAAGAACAGGGTATGTTGCTTGCAGAAAGGCCCTTCCAAGTAGAGCGGGGTTAAAGATATTGTAGCCAAGACCTCCAAAGAACTGCTTGCCAATAGCTATTGCAAATACAGAGCCCAGCACAGCTCCTAAAACAGGAAAACTTGGGGGTAGTGTCAATGCCAGAAGTATACCGGTTATAATGGCACTACCGTCGTATACAGTTATGGGTCTCTTTCTTAAACGCTGAAAGAAGGCCTCCGTTGCAATACTCGAAATAATACATGTTAATATAAGTATCAGGGCGCTAATACCAAAGAAATAGATGCTCACCACCATTGCTGGTGCCAAGGCAATTACAACGGTGTGCATTATCTTTGGTATATTGATATCTTTTAAAAGATGTGGTGAGGATGATACTACAAACCTCTCCACAATAGATTCATCTGTCTTATTAGCTGACACAGGCACCTTTTCTTTTTCCTTCATGCACTCCCCGGTTTGTCTTCTTCCCTTAACTTTACCTTCCCGACTCTTATCCATTGAACAAGGGGCCTCCTTGCAGGACACACAAAAGAACAGCATCCACACTCAACACAACTTAGCCCTCCCCATCTCTTGAATTCATCCACTCTGCTGAGCCTTGCCAAGTCACCCAACCTATAGGGCATAAGGTTCACCGGACACGCCTCGACACAACCTGCACACTTTATACATGGATGGTAGATTTTTGGTTTTATCTCATCTCCGGTAAGTACAGTAATGCCCGATGTAGCCTTTATTACAGGTACATCAAGGTCGGTCTGTGCAACACCCATCATAGGCCCACCATTTATTACAACTCTCTCACCACCCTCTATCATCCCCCCACAGTTTTCAATGGCTTCTTTAAAACTTGTACCTATACGTAAGATTAGATTCTTGGGTTCTGTCAATCCATTACCACTTACAGTCACTATCCTCTCTATTAGTGGTTTTTTGAACTTCAGGGCATCGTAGATTGCGGCAGCGGTACCAACATTATTTACAACAACACCTACATCAAGTGGCAGTTTTCCCATAGGTACATCACGATTAAGTGTTGCCTTTATAAGCATCTTCTCAGCACCCTGCGGATACTTCGTCTCAAGTGGAACTACCTCTATCTCCGGCGATATATCTCTTACAACCTCTTGGATTATATTTATAGCATCCAGTTTGTTCTCTTCTATCCCTCTATCACCCTTTTGTGCATTTACTGCTTTCATTATAACCTTCATACCCCACAGCACCTTCTCTGGAAACTCCAACATAAGGCTATGATCCGATGTAAGAAAAGGTTCACATTCACAACCATTCATTATGACTGTATCTATCTTCTTGTCTTTTGGAGGACTTAGCTTAACATGGGTTGGAAAGGCCGCACCACCCATCCCTACTATTCCGGCCTCTCTAACAGCATCCCTGATTGACTGAGGAGTGATCAGATCCATATCCAGACCTGTATTGTTTTCAGGCCATTCTTTTACTTCTTCATTACTTTCTATAACAACAGAAAGAACCTTGCCTCCAACAGGGTAAGGATATCTCTCTATATCCTTAACCTTACCGGATATCGGTGAATGTACAGGTGCTGTAACAAAGGTGACCACATCGCCTATCTTCTGGCCCTCTTCAACCACATCTCCCTTCTTTACAAGAGGCTGACATGGTGTACCCAGATGTTGTTGCAGGGGTACGGTTACCGTTTTAGGGATGGGGGCCCTTTCTATTTCTTTACGGGCGGTAAGTTCTTTACAATATAAAGGATGTATCCCATGTTTAAAGGTCTTGAGATTCATAAGGCATAAGTATGAAGTATCTAAAGTGAAGATATCCCGCCCACAGGGCGGGGTCAAGGCGTGCTAAGGTAATAGAAACTTCCTTGCTGTCAAGATACCCCGCCCTGTGGGCTGGGTATCTTCACTATCTCAAAAAACATGTAGAACGCAAAGCGGTCAACCGTGAACCTGACAACCTGAGTAGTTACCAACCTGGCATTTGTGAAGATTCTTAAACTATCCCTTCTTAAGCAGATATGCTTCAATAAAATTATCTAAAGAACCATCAAGTACCGTATCCACATTACCAACCTCAAGGTTTGTCCTGTGATCCTTAACCAGGCGGTATGGCTGCATCACATATGACCTTATCTGGCTACCCCAAGCAATATCTTTCTTACCTTTACCGAATTCCTTCAACTTTTCCTGCTGCTCTTTCATCTTAAGTTCGTATAACTTCGACCTCAGTATCTTCATAGCCGTATTCTTGTTCTTATGCTGGCTTCTCTCGTTTTGACATTGTACAACTATCCGCGTCGGAATATGCGTTATCCTGACAGCAGAATCGGTCTTATTAACATGTTGCCCCCCGGCCCCACCACTTCTGTATGTATCTATCCTGAGATCAGCTTCATTTATCTCAACATCAATATCCTCCTCAATCTCTGGATAGACAAAAACAGATGAAAATGACGTATGTCTCCTTTGATTTGCATCAAATGGCGATATCCTGACAAGTCGGTGAACACCTGCCTCTGCCTTAAGATAACCATAAGAATATTCTCCACTTACTGTAAAAGTCACACTTTTTACTCCTGCCTCTTCCCCGGGCTGAAAATCTACTATCTCCGTCTTATAACTGTGCCTCTCTGACCACCTAAGATACATTCTCAAAAGCATCTCCGCCCAATCCTGCGCCTCTGTACCACCAGCCCCGGGATGTATAGAGACTATAGCATTAAGCGTATCATTCTCCCCGCCAAGCATCCTCTGAACCTCCAGCTTCCGTATAGTCGTCTCTATCTCATCAAGTTTAGCTTCCACCTCCTTTGATGTCTCTATATTGGATGCCTCCTCAGCAAGCTCCAAAAGGATTCCTGCATCTTCTACCGCCTCTTCCACAGATTCTATTCGTTCAATCTCATCTTTTAAGGCAGCCTGTCTCTTCATAACATCCCGTATTCCAGCCTTCTCCCACTGGGAAGGGTCCATGAGGAGTTTATCTATTTCATTTAATTGTTCCTTCTTCTTAGGGAGGTCAAAGATGTCCTCTAAACTCTACAAGTCTATTCTGCAGCCCCTTTAACCTTTCGTAAATTTCATCAAACATTACAGCCTCCTTTATTCGTTAATCGTGAACCGTGGATCGTTTATCGTGAATCGAACCACGAATCACGAGCTACGGTTTTTTTATTCTTCAATTGTCAATTTATTTAATTAGTCAATCGTCAATATTCAATCTATGAATATTGCCCATATGCTCTTAAATCAACCACTCCAACTTTTTAACGAAAGAGCCGTATTAATTTTAATATGTCTTATTAAACATATCCCAAACTAATCACCACTAGCCGGCAATCTCAGAAGATATAGCATCACCCATCTCTCTGCATCCTACAAGTTTTTCACCATGCTGATATATATCCTCCGTACGAAAACCCTTTTCCAACACCTTATTCACAGAACCTTCTATATCGTCCGCTTCCTCTGCCATGCTAAAGGAAAATCTGAACATCATAGCCACAGAAAGTATAGTCGCAATAGGGTTTGCCTTATTCTCCCCTGCGATATCAGGGGCGCTCCCATGTATGGGTTCATACATTCCAACATTTCCACCGATGCTGGCAGAAGGAAGCATACCTATCGAGCCAGTGAGCATCGCCGCCTCATCAGAGAGGATATCACCAAATGTGTTTTCCGCAAGTATTACATCGAACTGTTTTGGGTTTCTCACAAGCTGCATGGCACAGTTATCAACATACATATGGTTGAGCTCAATCTCTGGATAATCCTTATGGACATTCGTTACAACCTTCCTCCACAGTTCAGTGACCTCAAGGACATTTGCCTTGTCTATGGATGTAACCTTGTTTCTCCTCTTTGATGCAATGCCAAATGCAACCTTTGCAATTCTCTCAATCTCCGAAGTTATATAAACCATGGTATTAAAACCCCTCTCTTCCCCATTTGGAAGTCTCTCTATCCCCTTTGGTGTACCAAAATACAGTCCCCCGGTCAGTTCCCTCACCACCATTACATCTACCCCTTCAATAACCTCCCTCTTCAGGGTTGACGCATCTGCAAGTGACCGGCATACATTTGCCGGCCTAAGGTTGGCAAATAATCCCAGCTCCTTCCTGAGTTTTAGTAACGCTCTCTCTGGCCTCTTAGAGTAATCTAAATCCTCCCACTTAGGACCACCAACAGCCCC
>JAUXIU010000087.1 GCA_030620895.1 Deltaproteobacteria bacterium | reverse complement strand
TTTATCGTGTTGACAAAGCAAGAACGAGAGGAGCAGGTGGGGCAGGTCTGGGTTTGAGTATATGTACAGGGAGTGTTGATGCACATGGTGGCAGGATTGAGGTTGAGAGTGAGCTGGGAAAGGGCAGTACTTTTATAGTTTATCTGCCTTTAGCCCGGAAAGAATGAATTATGAATAATGGAAAGAACTGAAGTATGAATTAGGAATTTGGTGATTAGCTTCTTAGCTTTTTAGCTTATTAGGTTTTTAGGGAGAAAAGGAAGTAGCCTAAGAAGCTACCACCTACAACCTAAAAAGCTATTAGGAATTATTCCTAATTCATACTTCAGTATTTACGTAACAGGAGGTGATTATGAGGATAGGTATCCTTACAGGTGGCGGTGACTGTCCTGGTCTTAATGTGGTTATAAGAGCTGTCGTCAGGATGGGCATAAGGTATGGCTATGAGATCATAGGGATAAAAGACGGGTGGAAAGGACTAATTGAAAAATCCTATATACCGCTCGATATGGACTCCGCCGCAGGTTTACTTCCAAGGGGGGGGACCATCCTTGGGACATCCAGGACCAATCCATTTAAAAGTGAGGATGCAAAAGAGAAGGTTGTAGAGAACGTCAAAGAAATCGGTCTTGATTGTATTGTGGCAGTTGGTGGAGACGATACCCTTGGTGTTGCGAATAAGTTCTTTAAATTAGGCATAAAAATAATAGGTGTACCGAAGACCATAGATAATGACCTCTCGGGAACAGACTTTACATTCGGATTCGATACAGCAGTCAGCATTGTTACAGAGGCCTTAGACAGGTTACATACGACGACTGAGGCACATCACAGGGCAATAGTGGTTGAGGTTATGGGGAGACACGCTGGATGGATAGCCACTTATGGTGGGCTGGCTGGCGGTGCTGATTTTATTCTTATCCCAGAGAGGCCCTTTGATATTGAAGATATCTGTGATGTTATAAAAGAAAGGGGCAAGAGGGGGAGATATTTCAGCATTATAGTTGCTGCAGAGGGGGCAATCCCGAAGGAGGCAATGGGGGTAATATCAAAGGATGCAAAGGCCGATGCATTTGGACACGTCAGGTTAGGTGGAATCGGTGAATATATTGCAGAGGAAGTTGAGAAGAGGACCGGCATTGAGTCACGTCATGTAGTGCTTGGCCATCTTCAGAGGGGGGGCAGCCCAACCGCATATGATCGTATACTGGCAACGAGGTTTGGTGTAAAGACAGTTGAATTAATAAGAGAAGGTAAATTTGGTAGAATGGTAGCGCTAAAGGGAAATTCGATAGTCGACATACCTTTGGAGGAAGGGACAAAAAAGCTAAAGTTGGTAAATATGGATATATACAGGATCGCTGAGGTCTTCTTCGGTTAGGCGAGGACTGTCCCACGCAGTTTGAGGATTGAGGAAAGAGGCTTGAGGCAAAAACCTCCAACCTCCAACCTCAGACCTCCAACAAAATCCGTCGGGGTACCCACGTAAGTGGGTTGGGGACTGTCCCAGGTTTGCATGGTTTGCATGGATTATATGGTTTGTTGGGTTTTTGTGGTTAACATCTTACTATCGATGTCAGGCAGTTACGGGTTACGATTTTCGGGTTAAGAAAGAAAAAATATTTAGAGACAGAATGGAAATTAAACACGCAACCCGCAACTCGAAACACGCAACCCAAACATTTTTTGCAGATACCATGCTGGGCAGACTCGCCAGATGGATGAGAATAATGGGTTACAATGTCAGGTATGACAAAGAGATAGACGACAATGAACTTATCAAGAAGGCTGTAAGCGAGGAAAGGATTGTATTAACAAGGGATACCCTCTTAATAAAGAGGCGTGCCCTGAAGGGCCGTTATCTCTTTATAAATGGGGATGACTACATAGATCAGGTAAGACAGATCATTACCCGCTTCGATATAGATGAAAGCAAGATCCTGACAAGATGTCTTATATGTAACTCTCTCCTTGAGGGTATATCAAAAAGAGAAGTTCGGGAGAAGGTGCCTCCTTATGTATACAGCACACAAGTGTCCTTCTGTATCTGTCCAGACTGCAGAAGGATTTACTGGTCAGGGACACATAAGGATAAGATACAGAAGAAATTGGCCTTTATAAGGCACGGCTAGAATAATACTTGACAAGTTTATTAAGGTATAATAAATTCCTAAGACATTTACCCCGAATTATGCACGAACGTAGCCGAAACCTTTAGGTTTCGCAATTTGCGTGAAATTGGCTTCACCTTTTGGGCTTTCTAGGGACAGTCCCTGCACGCTAAAGCCTGCGGCTACGATGATTTATCCATTTCGTACGTAATTTGGGTTTATGAACACTGACTTCATTTTACTCTAGGATTATGAGACTTTCCACAAAAGGACAATATGCAGTAAGGGCCATGGTCAGTCTGGCCTGCCATCAAAGTGACAGCCCTGTAACACTTAGTTACATATCTGATGAAGAAGACATATCACTTTCGTATCTCGAACAGCTATTTTCAAAACTAAGGAGGGCAAATATAGTTAGAAGTGTCAAGGGTCCTGGTGGAGGGTATGTGCTCGCAAGGCCATCAAAGGATATCACCGTAAGAGAGGTTATTGAGATGGTGGAAGAGAACCTCAACCCTGTTTCCTGTCTTGACAACGATTCCAATGGGTGTGAAAGGGCCGATAGATGCCCTACACAAAGGGTGTGGAAGGGTCTGAGCAGCAAAATAAAGGAGTTTCTAAACTCCATTTCTATAGATGAACTGAGTAGAGAGGCCAAAGGGATAGGAGAGGGGACTGTACCCGTTTTGCCCCAGTTTGAAAACGGTAAGCGTAGTCGAGGGCTTTAGCCCTCGCAAAAGCGAACCCCAAAGGATTCGACTGAGGGGACTGTCCCAGACCAGACAGTTTGAGGATTGGGGAAAGAGGTTAGAGGAAAATAGTATTAGAGGGTGGAGGAGGGAGGTTGGAGGCTTTTAACCTTAAACCTTAAGCCTCCTCCCTCCAACAATTATATAAATAGGAGGTTGATTTGAAGAGGATATATATGGATCATAATGCTACAACCCCTGTACACCCTGAGGTTGTAGATGCGATGATTCCCTTTCTCAGGGAGGAATGGGGTAACCCCTCGAGTATTCACTGGGCAGGGAGGAGCCCCAGGAAGGCGATAGAAGATGCAAGGGAAAAGGTTGCAGACATCTTAAAAGCTGAGCCATCTGAAATGATCTTTACAAGTTGCGGATCAGAGGGGAATAACTTTGCCATAAAAGGCGTGTTGGAGACAAAGAAGGGTAAAGGAAACCATATCATTACGTCGAAGGTCGAACACCCTTCAGTTCTTGGTACATGCAAATACCTTTCAAAGGTTGGCTATGATGTCACATTCCTCGATGTAGATAGTGATGGGATGTTAGACCTTAATCAGTTGAAGGATGCTATTACCCCGGAGACCGTACTCATTACAATCATGTTTGGAAACAATGAGACAGGGGTAATATTCCCGATAAAAGAGATAGGGGAGATTGCAAGGGAACAAAAGGTAACCTTTCATACCGATGCGGTTCAGGGTGTAGGAAAGGTGCCGATAGGTGTAAAGGATTTGAATCTAGATATCCTGACCCTTTCTGGCCATAAACTCTATGCCCCAAAAGGCGTAGGTGCTGTATATGTAAAAAAGGGGGTAAGGGTTCAACCGCTTTTACATGGCGGTCATCAGGAGAGGAACAGGCGTGCAGGTACCGAGGATGTGGCAGGTATCGTGGCGCTGGGAAAGGCATGTGAGATAACAACGAGGGACATGGAGCGAGAGACGGAACATCTGTTGAAATTGAGGAGCAAACTTGAGAAGGGGCTTATGGAGAGAATTCCTTATCTGAAGGTCAATGGCCACCCCGAAAGGAGGATACCTAATACCTCAAATATAGGCTTTGACTATGTAGAGGGTGAGTCGATCCTCTTGAATCTCGACATGAAGGGTGTTGCCGCATCATCAGGCTCTGCGTGTACGTCAGGCACCCTCGAACCCTCCCATGTGCTGGTTGCAATGGGCATATCATTGGAGAAATCTCACGGATCGGTCAGATTCAGTCTGGGGAGAGGAAATACGGAAGAGGACGTGGACTATGTTCTGGAGATTATGCCGCCATTGGTGGAGAGACTCAGGAGTATGTCACCCCTCTACTCTGCAGCCACAGGGAAGGGTGTGGATTTAAATTTTGACACAATAAGCAAGCATTAAAATACTCAAGGAGATTAAGCATGTATAGCGAAAAGGTAATGGAGCACTTTAACAATCCGAGAAATGTAGGTGAGGTAGAAAATCCAAGCGGAACCGGAACCGTTGGTAACCCGGCATGTGGTGATATTATGAAGCTCACGATAAAGGTCGAGGGTGATAAGATTGAGGATATTAAGTTCAAGACATTTGGGTGTGGGGCTGCCATAGCCACAAGCTCAATGGTTACCGAACTGGTAAAGGGAAGGTCTATATCTGAAGCAGAGAACGTAACTAACGAGGCGGTTGCAGAGGCGCTTGACGGTCTTCCTCCGCTTAAGATGCATTGCTCAAACCTCGCCGCTGATGCACTGCATGCGGCGTTGGAGGACTATAAGAAACAGCAGAAAAAATAATTTAAAGAGTTTTCACTGTAGCCGTAACCTTTAGGTTGCGAGATTATAAGGAATTGATGGTAAGGGGACTGTCCCAGGTTCTGATTGTGCTATGCGCAGAACGCTTTGCGCAAAGTGTATTCTTGAGTTGGGACAGTCTCCGGTTTGTAAGATAGTCATTGGGGGATCGTCTAAAGGCAGGACGGCAGACTCTGAATCTGTCTATCCAGGTTCGAATCCTGGTCCCCCAGCCAAATTATTTAGTAGTATTATGGTTTTAAGGAAAAAACGTCCGGAAGATGTTGATGGTTTTTAATAGACAATAATCAGTTTCCAAGGTTTTTTGGAAACAAATTTTCAATCTAAAGTGCTTTGGATTTATATGTTTTGGCATTTTCGTTCCTCGATCTCTACTATATACGCAATACGCATCACGCACTAGATTTGTTAATCGTGTATCGTGGATCGTAAATAGCGAATCACTAACCACGAACGACGGATTTTTATTTTTCAATCGTCAATCTTCAATTTTCAGGGTTTTTTGCAATGA
>JAUXIU010000185.1 GCA_030620895.1 Deltaproteobacteria bacterium | reverse complement strand
GCCTGTGCCGCGTATGCCGGCCGCCTCTGCCTCTAGATATAATATCTGGCCTATCATTCCGCACTCCCAGAAAAGGCGAGGATAGGACCATGGACCGAGTTGTTTCAGCGGTCCATCAAAATCGGCTATCATACCTAGACTAAAACACCCATCCGAGGCGATTTCCTGATGACAGGATAGCTCTCCAGACAATGTGCGTACATCACCCCTCGTAAGCCTGTAGAGATCAAGACCGACCGGCAGGCCTTCAGGCCTTTCCCATAAGAACCTACCGCTCATGGCAGACTTTAGAGGTTCAGACTTCTCTGAATTACGCATGAGTATATAAAGGCCGGCTTCCAGGTCCTTGACGCGGTGTACAAAGAGAAGAAGGTGGATAAATGGAGACCATGGAAGTCCATTGAATGGGATCCGTTCTGGACCGGCAAGTGTCTTTTCGAGAATTTTGTAGAAGATGTTCCTCGGGATTGCCGTGAGACCGTCCATCGCTACTGCACTGCGGCGCTGATGAATGATACTGCGAAGGGCGAATGTTTTTGTATCGGTAGATAATGGCTTAAGTTTTGATGGAATGCTCCCCCCTATCTCATTCGATTGTGGTTTTTTGGTTGCCTCTTCTACGGTGCCGATGATAGGCCACTCTATATGGTCAGGGCTCAACTGGTTCGGTTTGCCTTGCCATGATATAGTCTTGAAAGTTTCAAAGAACTCCCCCGGAAGTTTAAAACCTCTGTATTCTTTACCCTGAGGATATACCGCCAGGATGCAGTCGGGGTGTTCCGTTTCTGCATCATGGGGCTCGAATGTACCCAGCAGATTGGATAGCTCCTCGGTTCCAATATCGTCAAGGAGTGTTGCCTGCCACCCCAGTCCAGAAGCGGCTATACTAACCGCTGCTACCGCATGCCCTATGTCAAGCTGGCAATACCGATAAGCACGCTCACCATACTTCCATGCCTCTCGCCAGTGAATAGAAGTAAATCCCACCAGAACCACATCCTTCGGCAGTTGGACGGTCATTTCATTCCATGTAGAGAGGGGGAACTCAGCGCGCACCTCCATTCCATGCTCCATCACTGCATAATGACAGACCATCGGTGTTTTACAGAGCCCACTAACAGGCCCGCAGATAATATAGCCCTCGGTAGGGTGTAGATTTCCACTAGAGGGGTTGATGCGGAGTGACCAGGTTGCATTACCTGCCCTCTTCCATGCTGACAAGGCAAGACTGTCGTAGAAAAGCTGCGATATGCTCTGAAGGTTTAAAAGTGCTGGTGAGATTTGACCCTTCAGGAATGCAGATTCATAGGACGGCTCTTCTCCGCATTGAACCTGTTCCAGCTTTATTAACGGTGTCCCTATATAACGCCTAAACGGGTTTGGCTGTGTAGCCGGGTCCAGATATGCCGGCCCATGTGCAAATGCTGTAAAGCTGTGTTTAGTAGCCTGATGGTAGGCAAGGACCTGAGCAAGCTCTTTGGGCATATTATTGTGTGGTTAGTTATAATCTGGTTTTTATTTTTTCAGTGTCAACAGGATGCACGTCGTAAGCCCCGCCTTGTAGGCGGGGTCAAGGCGTGCTAAGGTAATGGAAACTTCCTTGCTGTCAAGATGCCCCGCCCTGTGGACGGGACATCTTCACTTTGCATACCCGACCCACACTTCGTGTGGGTGCCCCGGCTCTTCGGCTCGTCATTACGGCGTACTACAAAGTACGCCTCACTCCTCGCCTTCGTCGCGCCTTGGTCTGCTTTGTTCTGACGCTCTGTATGCGCATTTATTTATGACGTTGTGTATAAAAGAAAAGTGAGACGAACAGAGAAACTGACAGCCTATAATGCTTATCTGGATAACCTCATAATGGCATGTCTGGCAGAGGATATAGGCTCTGGAGATATTACAACTGAAGCTGTTATACCCAGGGGTGCCAGGGGAGATGCTGTGATTCTGGCAAAGGAGGATATCGTTGTAGCCGGCCTCCCTGTGGCTGAAAAGGTATTCAAGGCTGTCGACAGAAATATCAAGTTTGAATCCATGGTCAAAGATGGTGCGTATATTAAGAATAGAGGTCAAATCGCAAGGATTTCAGGGAGGCTATCAAAGATCCTAACCGCTGAGAGGATCGCCCTTAACTTTCTTCAAAAACTATCTGGTATCTCAACAGTCACAAGGCAGTTTGTCCTTAAGATAAAGGGACTTGGTGTTAAGCTCCTTGATACAAGGAAGACAACACCTAGTCTCAGGGCGTTGGAAAAGTATGCCGTAGAGGTGGGTGGTGGATATAATCACAGGTTTGGTCTCTTTGATGGTATTCTTATAAAAGACAACCATATAGATGCCGTGGGCGGTATATCGGAGGCCATAGACAGGGCAAGGAAAAAAGGGCCAGTTGGTATGGAGATAGAGGTTGAGGTGAGGAACCTGAGGGAGATTGAAGAGGCCCTTGCAAGTGATACAGATACCATAATGCTGGATAATATGAGTATCCCTGATATCAGAAAAGGGGTTAGAATGATAGACAAGAGGGTGAGGGTAGAGGTTTCAGGTGGTGTGAATATAAGGAATGTAGCCGCAATTGCACGTACAGGTGTTGATTTTATATCTGTGGGGAGTATTACCCACTCTGCAAGAGCGGTTGATATATCCATGGAGATTGAAAAGAAAGAATTATGAATTAGTAGCTGGTAGATAGGGGACAGTTTAAATGGTTTATTAGGTTTACTTGGTTTGTTGAGTTTACTGTGGAGGTGGGGCAGTTGCGGGTTACGGGTTACGAGTTTCGGGTTAAGAAAGAGAAAGAATGAAAAGTTATAAGGATTTAGAG
>JAUXIU010000125.1 GCA_030620895.1 Deltaproteobacteria bacterium | reverse complement strand
GTCATCTCAAATTATGCACGAACGTAGCCGAAACCTTGTTACGGGTTGCGGGTTACGAGTTGCGAGTTTCAAAGATACAAGTTGCGGTTCGTGTTACGAGTTGCATATTTCGTATTGCGTGATGCGTGATGTGTGTTGCGAGTTGCGAGTTTCGGGTTTAAACCCGAAACCCGTAACCCTTCAGTATTGCCTGATGCGTGGTTCGATTCATGACATCCGATTCACGATACACGATTCACGATACACGA
This sequence comes from Deltaproteobacteria bacterium, assembly GCA_030620895.1. Classification (GTDB taxonomy): domain Bacteria; phylum Desulfobacterota; class GWC2-55-46; order S146-70; family JAUXIU01; genus JAUXIU01. The sequence continues at coordinate 3,814 of JAUXIU010000125.1, read as the reverse complement.
TTCACGATACACGACACACGATACTATTTTTCCAATCGTCAATCGTCATTTTTTTTTTGGGTTCATACTATCATCATCGCATCACCGTAACTGTAAAATCTATAGCCCTTCTTTACTGCCTCACTATAGATATTGAGGGTAGCATCTTTTCCTGCAAATGCTGAAACCAGCATAAGTAATGTGGACCTTGGTAGATGGAAGTTTGTTACAAGGCCATCAATTACCTTGAATCTGTACCCGGGATATATAAAGAGGTCTGTATAGCCTTTGAGACAGGGGTCTGTCCAACCATGCATCACAGAACCTTCAAATGCCCTCATGGTTGTCGAGCCGACTGCAATGATTCTTCTACCATCACTCTTTCCCTTCTTAACAGTATCGAATGTCTCCTGCTCTATCTCAAAGTATTCAGGCATCATTCTATGTTTTTCTATTTCCGCTGTTCTTACAGGCATAAATGTACCTGCACTTGTATGCAGCGTTATAAAAAGGCATATGACCCCCATCTCTCTTATCTTTTTGAGGAGCCCGTTTGTAAAATGTAACCCGGCAGTTGGTGCAGCTACCGCACCTTCTTTCCTTGCAAATACCGTCTGGTATCTTTCCCTATCCAGGGCTGTAGCATCCCTTTTAATGTATGGAGGCAGGGGTATTATACCTACCTTTGACAGTGCCTCTTCTACTCTATCGGGGGCTGATATTTTTATGTCCCAGCAGCCACTTTCGCTTTTTCCTATAATCTCTGCACTTAATTCCATGTCAAAGTGTATAGCTGTGCCTACCTTGATACTCTTGGAGGGCTTAACCATACACTTCCACACATGATCCATCCCTTGAATCTCGAGTTTGTGAAGAAGGAGAATCTCTACCTTACCTCCGGTGGTCTTCCTTCCGAAGAGCCTGGCGGGGATGACCCTGGTATCATTTAGAAGTAATATGTCTCCTTTCTTGAGATAATCTGTGATATCAGAGAAACTACTGTGCTCAATCTTATTACTGGATCTATGGAAGATTATCAACCTGGATTGCTCTCTCATGGATAATGGATACTGGGCTATTAAATTCTCCGGTAGATTGTAATCGAATTCTTCAAGCTTCATTTGAAACACCCTTTATAATAACCCTCTCTTTTTTATCCTTGCCAATACCCTGCATTGGCTTAGGATATTCCTCTCATGATTAAGGCTTTTAGAAGGTTCTCCTTCCGAGGTATACAAGAAAAAGGCCTGCAATCATAGCTATAAAACCCATAATCCTTAAACCTCTTTCAGGGAGCTCTTGAATGGAGAGGGACCACTCTTTAATCTTTTTGGGAAAGGCGAAGTATGGTAGCCCTTCGATGACTAGAAGAAGCCCCAAAACACTTAAGATGTAGCCCATTTTATTTCTCCTTCTCAGTAATATGATGTTTTATTTGTCATTGCATATAGACTGCAATGAACAGGATCTTTATCTTGTGTATAGGCTGAAAAAAGTAGAATGGCTTGTTGATTATTCTTGTCAGATGCAACTGCAAAGTTTTCTGAGGTATCCTACAAGATCGTTGATTTCCCTGGCGGTCAATCTTTTTTCAAAAGGTGGCATTAATGTAGATTTACCTGATATTGAACCACCTTATATTATGCCTTCTCTCATTTCAGAGTCAGATAACAGTATGCACGCCGTAAGCCCCGCCTTGTAGGCGGGGTCAAGGCGTGCTAATGTAATGGAAACTTCCTTGCTGTCAAGATGCCCCGCCCTGTGGGCGGGGTACTTCACTATCTCAAGAAATATGAAGAGCGCAAAGCAACTAACCGTGAACCTTGAACCATGAACCATCCTCATCTTATGTAATTTCATACTGTTCATGATGAAAGAGGTCAACTGTTTTTATTACAATCTTCTTTCTAAATCTCTTTTCAAGATCATCTAATATCATCTTATCACCACAAATATAATCGGCGATTGTGGGGTGTACATATACAGTGACCTTTCTTCTTCTCCTCATCGGTAACTCCTTTAGGAGTTCACGGTAAATTTCCATTATAATAGTATCTTTTCCTTTTATTAAGCCGTTCCCATCACAGTACGGGCATGGCTCACATAGTAACTGAGAAATGCTCGCCCTTACCCTCTCTCTTGTCATTTCCACTATCCCAAGTTCCGATATCTTCAATATGTTAGTTCTTGCCTTATACATCTTGATAGCTTCCTTCAATGCGTTGTATACCTTCTGCCTGTTAGAGGACACATCCATATCAATAAAGTCTATAACGATAATACCCCCTATGTTCCTGAGCCTCAATTGATAGACAATCTCCTTGACGGCCTCGAGGTTGGTTCTCAGAATGGTCTCTTCAGAGTTCTTTTTACCGACATATTTGCCTGTATTTACATCTATAGCAGAAAGAGCCTCCATCTGATCAATTACTATAGACCCCCCTGATTTGAGCCAGACCTTTCTTTCCAATGCGTCGGTTATGTCTATCTCAACTCCATATGTATCGAATAAAGGCTCCACCTCATCATAATATTCAACTCTATCCTTGAGCCCGGGGAGGAAATTATCGACAAAGCCCAAAATCTTTTCGTATTCTTCTTTTGAATCTACAATAAACTTGTCGATATCATAGCCGAAGATGTCCCTTACAGTCCTCAGCGACAGATCAAGTTCGCTGTATATAGGTGAAGGCGTCGATGCATCTTCATATATCTTCTGTGTATCTTTCCAGAGTTTTATAAGAAAATCCATATCGGCCTTTATCTCATTTCTATTCATGTCCTCACAGGCTGTTCTCACTATGAACCCGTATTTGTCCGGTTTAAGACGTTTAACTATATCTCTGAGTCTTTTTCTCTCTTTATCATTTTCTATCCTTCTTGATATGCCAACATGGTTAAAGGTTGGCATAAGGACGAGTTGTCTTCCAGGCAGGGATACACTTGACGTTATCCTTGCCCCTTTACTACCGATAGGTTCTTTTTCCACCTGAACCATAATATCTTGTCCTGTCTTTAAGACATCCTGTATCCTTTCGCGTGTTACTGTCTCTCTTTTATCATCATCTTTTAGCAGGATCCCTTCATTGTCTTCCAGATGCCTGTGTATATCAGTTATATGGAGGAAGGCGGTTCTATCCAGGCCTATATCGACAAATGCAGCCTGCATCCCCGGGAGGACCCTGACGACCCTCCCTTTGTAGATATTACCGGTTAATCCCTTGTCACCGGGTCTTTCTAAATAGAACTCTGTCAACCGCCCACCTTCAAGGAGGGCAGCTCTAGTTTCATGCAGGCTTTGATTTATAAGTATTTCTTTTGTGGGATTTTTCATGGAGCTGTCTTCACTTTCAAGACAGGTATAAGAGATGCTTCTCTGACTGAGATGCCTAGGAGAGAGGCGATGATCTCATGCGGTTTTACACTGCGCCCGTTTACTTTCCTGAGGGTTAAATGCAGGGATGACTGGTCTTTCTTAAAAGAAATATTTTTTAAAAATGGAACAATATCGATCTTTCTTATTTTTTTATCTCTCTCCTGTATTATGACCAAAGATTTTTTTATCAGCAACTCCTTTATAAGATAATTAATTTTTTGAAGGTCAATATTAAGCCCTGAAGGGGCCTTGTCTACGAATATTATATATTCATTTTCTTTGATAGTATCAGAGAGGGAAGGAAGATTCAAGGGTATCTTTTTACCCCGCAAGACATTTAGTCCATCTGGCAATGTTCCATTGAGATTTTCTATTATATCAGCTATTTCCATACATTCGTCTAACATTAGTTCGACATATTCGGTTATGCTCTCCAATCCCAGCGGAATGGGTGGGCTG
>JAUXIU010000187.1 GCA_030620895.1 Deltaproteobacteria bacterium | reverse complement strand
TACCATCCCCACAACCTCCTTTATAATCTCTCTTGTGGCACCATTGTTGCCTACATCGAGGTGTATCTCGACAGGCAGTTCTGAATAGCCGTTCTCTGCCAGCCTGCCACATAAAAGACCAGCAACCTCGAGGCTCAGGGACGTTTCATAAAAGATCCTCTGCTTCAAACTCTCTATCTTCCTGTGACGCATTTTTGTATAGAAATACCTGCCCCCGTGACCTACCTTGTGTATCACAATAGCAGTTACAAAAACCGTATCTTCTGCCATAAATGAATCAGACCCTATTATAAGATTATAATAGAGGTCTGATTCTTCTTCTATATATCTTGTCAATGATATAAATAGTTCATCAAATGATAAACGCCCATAGGTAGGGCTTAAAAAGCTCCATCTATCAGAGAAAGGCTCGTTATAAGTTTTTATGGATTCTCCTAACAACACCCCCTGTTTAAGATACAAATAACCCCCTCTATGCCTGTGCTCTTGTTAAAGACATTAAAGCTATTCTTGCACTATTTTAGAATCCTCTATTATGACAGAGTAGTTATACCCACCCCCAAAGTCCTTATCCATTGAGAGTTTTCCTGTGGCAACAATAATATCCCCTTTCCTGGTCTTCTGTTTGGTTGTTATTGTTACATCATTTGTCTCTTCACTCCCGGTCCCGTCACGGAGGTGTGCCCAGTTCATGCCCATGATACCCTCCATATATTTAACTACCCTGCCACGGACCTTAACCTCTTTGCCCGCCAGTTCCTTCTTCTTTGCATACAGCCCTGCCACTGTATAACCACCCTCAACTTTCTCAACGGCCTCCATCTCCACCGGACCGGTGAATCGTGGTGGATGGTCGGATGGGACTCCCTCACTCACCGTTCCTGTACCTTTTTTAGATACGATTCGTGAAGATGTACCAAAAAAGATATATTCAAATGTCTTATTAAGTGTCTTGCTGTGGAAATTACTCATAAGGCTAGCACCAGCAACCTCAACCCAATCGCCAACTGCAGCCTTCATCGGCGGCACTGCTGCCCAGAACCGTCCCTTTTCTGGATCTTCAAGATTGAGATATGTGTATCCTTCAACATCAAATGCTTCCACAACCACTCCACCTACTATGGCAGCCTGGGCTGGCGCAATTGTATTTACTCCAGAAGCCTCTCTCTTTACAGTTACATCCTCTTCTTTTTCCGCGGGCTTGCTACAGCCAGAAAAGACTGCCGTAGCTACCAGCGCAATAGATATCAACGCTATTCTACCCCTCATTATCTCCTCCTTTTGTATTTTGAGATATTTTACAGATATAATCCATAAAAAGCCACATTTTTATACATTTTAACAAAAAATATATGAACAGCTAACAACCCATAAAGCCTGAGACTGTCTGAAGGAGTTTATTGACATCATCTTCATTATTGTAGAAGTGCGGGGAAATCCTTATACCGCCTTGTTTGAGAGAACATAGGATATCCTTCCTTGAAAGACACTCGTAAAGTCTTTTATCATCTCTTCCAGGGACTGTAAATAACAGAATACCAGAACGCTCTGCCTTGCCAAGGGGGCTATGTATGATAATACCAAGTTCTTTTAAGCCATTAATAATAATTTCGTTTATAGATTCAATCCTCTTTTCAATACGACCTATCCCAACTTCCATAAGTGTCTCTAGAGATGCCCCGAGCCCATATATGCCAAGCATATTTTGGCTACCTTCCTCAAATTTCCCTGCATCTCTTCTTAATTCAAAATGATAGGGCAGATACTCTGATGAATTTACAACACTGTGCCAGCCAACCTGCGACGGATGTATTTCATCGATCACCCTATTGGAACAATAAAGAACGCCAATCCCCTCGGGTGCAAGCAACCATTTATGGCCATCGGCAGACAGAAAATCTATCTTGTGCTCCTCCACATCTATCTCTAGCGCACCGAGTCCCTGTATCGCATCCACGCAGAAGTATATACCTTTCTCCACGCAAAGCTCACCTATCGCCTTCAGGTCGTTTCTGAAACCACTGGTAAATTCAACCCAGCTTATAGATAGAAGCCTCGTGCTATTATCGATAAGCTTCTCAATGTCCTCCACAAGGATTCTCCCCCCCTTCTCCTTTACTAACTTAAGCTTTACACCCCTAGATGCAATGTTCATCCATGGATAGACATTGCTGGGAAATTCGCAATCGGCCGTTATGACATTATCCCCTCTTCGCCAATCGATGCCATTAGCCACTATAGAGAGACCGCTTGATGTATTTTTAACAAAGGCGATCTCATCGGCATTCGCACCTATTAGCTCTGCTGCCATATGCCTCACCGATTCCGCGTAGTCGATCCACCTATCGTAGTGGAGACTACCGTATTCTCTGTAATCCTCCAGGAAAGAGCAAACCTTGTCAACAACCCTTGTAGAGATAGGCGCAACTGCAGCGTGGTTAAGGTAGACAAGGTTGGCCGTAACGGGAAAGAGTTTTCTATACCCCGCCAGACTCACCTTCTTGAACAGTACAGGGCCATCGATATACCAAAGAGACCCTTTGAGAAAAAGGCAATACCGGCAGGCACATGATCAATAAACCCCTGATTTATTACAGGTAATATGATAAAGAAGTTCACCACCCTTAAGTACTTCTTTCTCAGAACACCCCCTTATCTTTTGGATATTTATAAAACCACATCTGGTAAATTGATATTGTTATCTGACAGGCTATTGAGAGACCCATACGGGCTCCTCCGATTATCACTATATATGCAAAGAGTGGTTTCCAGTGAGTAAGCCACCACGAGCCTATGTCCATGGCTAT
>JAUXIU010000085.1 GCA_030620895.1 Deltaproteobacteria bacterium | reverse complement strand
TTCCAAGGAGATCTTCCGCAACAAAGATTGCAAAGAACCTTGCACTCAGAGTTTTATTGATAGTGCCAAAGAAGATAAACCCTCTCTCTTTAAGCAATGTGCATGAATCCCTTATGAAACCTTCAAGGTCATCCACATGTTCCAGTACCTCGGCACATACTATTGTATCGTAAGGTTTCAGGCCCTCTTTCACAAGTTCTAAGGGAGAGGCAACCCTGTAATCTATCTCAACTCCTGATCCCTTTGCGTGTTCCCTTGCTGCATCAATGGAGACAGGCGAAAGGTCAATCCCGGTTACTATCGCCCCTTCCTTTGCAAATTCCTCTGCCAGCAAACCACCACCACAACCAATATCCAATACCCGCCTGTCTTTCAGGTCACCTATCTTACTGGCGAAGTATTCAAATCTGATCGGATTTATCCTGTGCAGTGCAGCAAGCCTCCCTTTCGGATTCCACCAGTCACCGCCAAGCTCTTCGAACTTCTTACATCCATGGCTATTCAATCCCATAGCTATTCCACCTTCTATCAACCAGCTCTATAATAGCTTCCTCCATCTCCATCCTCCTGCCCCATTCCCTATCGACCTCTGGCGGCTTCTTCATTGTGGCGTCTATCCCCATCTTACTGCCAAGCTCCGACACAGGAGAGGAGAAGTCAAGGTAGTCGATAGGTGTTTTTTCCAGGATTATGGTATCCCTCTTGGGGTCAACTCTTGTTGAGATGGCCCATATAACATCATCCCATCTATGGACATCTATATCGTCATCAACGACTATAATGTATTTGACATATAAAAACTGCTTCATCATACCCCATATGCCCATCATAATCCTCTTGGCATGGCCAGGGTACCCTTTCTTAATCGAGACAACGGCAATTCTGTAAGATACCGCCTCCATAGGTAGGCTGAAGTCAACCACCTCTGGAAACTGAAGCTGGAGAGTTGGTAGAAATATCTTGTTTAGCGCCATGCCGATAACGGCATCTTCCTTTGGAGGCCTTCCTGTTATGGTAGTAAGGTATAGAGGGTCTTTTCTGTGTGTCATGCATTTAATATGGAATACAGGGAAGGGTTCAGGGGTGTTGTAGTAACCGGTATGGTCTCCGAACGGGCCCTCCATCATGGTATCGTCGTGTCTCACCTCCCCTTCCAGGACGATCTCAGCCGTTGAGGGGACCTTGAGGGGAATGGTTATGCAGTCAACCAGCTCGACAGCCTTCTTTCGCAGGAGGCCTGCAAAGTGGAACTCACTCATATTCTCAGGCACCGGTGTAACAGCGGCTATAATATTCGCCGGTTCACAACCTATGGCAACTGCTACAGGCATCGGCTTTCCCTTCTCCTGCCATAACCTCTGGTGCTGTGCACCACCTCTATGTCTGAGCCAGCGCATGATACACCTCCGCCCGTCGATATACTGCATCCTGTAGACGCCTACATTTATAGGACCACCGTCAGGGCCCTGTGTTATGACAAGGGGCCACGTTATAAGCGGTGCGGTATCATCCGGCCAGCATTTTATTATCGGAAGGTCAGAGATATCTACGTCATCCCCCTTAATAATAATATCCTGAGAAGGTCCTGACCTGACGGTCTTCGGGCCGAGTGTGAGCATCTTGCCAAAGAACGGTATGCTCTTCACCGTCTGCCATATCCCCTCAGGGGGTTCTGGCCTTTGTAGATATGCAAGGAACCTCCCGATATTGCCTAACTCCTCTTCCTTTATACCTAACCCCATGGCCACCCTCTCTTCTGTCCCAAAGAGATTGGCCACAATCGGAATATTATGCCCCTTAACATTATCAAAGATAACTGCAGGACCGCCTTTTTTAACAAGCCTGTTCATTATCTCAGAGACCTCGAGGTTTGGGTCTACCTCTTCCCGTACCCTCTTCAGAAGCCCCTTTCCCTCCAGGAGCTCGAGAAATTTCCTCATGTCCTTAAAAATCATCCCACCCTCACAGATAATACTATGCCGATAAATATCATGGCACCAATGGCGCAGTTAGCAACAAAGACAGAAAAGGCCACCTCCCTCGTCGGAGATTGCTTTAGTCTGAATACCATATAGCTCAATATAAAGAATACTACAGATAGAGTAAGATAGAAAGGAAACCCAAGACCACCGGCCAATCCAGCCAGGACAAGGAAGGCAACAAAGCAGGTTTGCAGTATTACAATGACCTTGTATATATGGCGACCGAAGAATATGGCCGTTGATTTCACCCCAATCTTCCTATCATCGTCGATATCCATCATCGCATAAACTGTGTCATATGCGGTGGACCAGAATATATTTGCAACGAATATCAATATCGCCTCTGCACCTATGGAATTCTTAACAGCAGACCAGGCCATTATTGCACCCCATCCAAATGCAATACCCAGAAAGACCTGTGGAAAGTGGCTTATCCTCTTTATAAACGGGTATATTACAGCAAGAAAAAGGCCGACAAATGCAAGGATTATGGTAATACGGTTGAGGAAGAGGACTAGACTGAAGGCCGCAAGGCAGAAGACAACAAAGACAAGGATGGCCTCTCTGCGACCGAGTCTACCGTCGGCAAGGGGCCTTCTCTTTGTCCTTTCCACATATCTGTCAAAATCCCTATCCGCTATATCATTTACAACACAACCGGCGCTTCTCATAAGAAAGGTTCCGGCTATAAATATGGCAAGTAGTTTTGGAGAAGGTAGACCGTCAGATGCCATATATAAAGACCATAATGTAGGGCACAGGACAAGGATTGTCCCATATTGCCTTGTGAGTCTTATAAGGTCACTTACGGCGGAAATTTTCTTTGTCAGGGCAATGGTGCTCATCGATTCACTTAAGGACAGGCCTCCCCAGAAGCTCTGAAGAAAAAATCTCCATTACCATAGCCTTTATGGCTCTATCTCCATCCGCTGACTGGACTGATAGACGGTACCTTCTTGTCCAGAATGGTGTATCCTTCGAGAGACCGAGGTCGCTTGCAACACCGGGAGAACCAACAACCCCGACTTCCATGCACTCCTTCATTGAAAATGGATAATCAGAAGCCAAAAGCCTGCCAAGCGGCTCTTCTGCCCTCGAAATATCCTCAAGTAACCTCCCATCAATACGGGCTATCGGAAGAATCGAGCTTGCATAAACGACCTTCTTCCCCTTAGCCTTCAGCCACACAACTCTTAGTACAGCTTCCTGCCCAGGTTCAATCCCCAGGTATGCCGAGGTGGAATTATCAAGCAATATAGTGTTGCTCTCTCTTATCTCCACATCCAGACGGCAGGCATATATAGTCTCCAGATGCGTGGTAAGAGAACCGTCTGATATCAAAAGCAATAATTGATGGGGCAATAGACCGCTGTCCTTAAAGTCTTTCAGTATATCTGCACCCCTTATCCAATCAAATAACAGAACAAAAGGAAACTTCATAAGCTATTAGAATATCATAACTAATAGATTCCGGTCAATAATTGTTAAGAGCGCTTAACTAACGGTTTTTTTTATCCTTGAACCGATAACATCTCTTCTTGTAGAATGAGACTAACCAAGATTATGCACGAAACATACAAATCATCGTAGTCACAGGCTTTAGCCTACAGGGACTGTCCCCAACTCAAAAACACGCTTTGCGCAAAGCGCTCTGCGCATGGCAAAATCTGAACGGGGACAGTCCCTAGAAAGCCCAAAAGGTGAAGCCAATTTAACGCAAATAGCGAAACCTAAAGGTTTCGGCTACGTTCGTGCATAATCTGAGACTGAATTATTTCAATGAATGTGTTATAAAACTATTAGGAGGACAGATGGCCAGAAAGTCAAAGATAAAGAGAAAGACACAGGAAACCGATATAATACTCGATTTGAACCTTGATGGAAAAGGGAATTATGACATCTCCACTTCCATACCATTCCTTGACCATATGCTTTCGCTCTTTGCCAAACACGGTCTTTTTGATCTCAAGATAAAGGCGAAGGGAGATGTTGATGTTGATTACCATCATACGGTTGAAGATGTGGGGATCTGCCTTGGAGAGGCATTAAATAAGGCCCTTGGGGATAAGAAAGGTATAAGGAGATATGGTTCTATAGCTGTACCGATGGATGAGGCCTTGTCATCTGTGAGTCTCGATATAAGCGACAGGCCATACCTTGTCTACAAGGTCAACTTTCCTAAAAAGGCCAGGATAAAGAACTTCGACCCTGATCTCATAGAGGACTTCCTCCAGGCCTTTGTCAACCGAAGCGGTATTACCCTCCATATCAACGTGCCCTATGGAAGAAATATCCACCACATGATAGAGGCGATCTTTAAGGCACTCGGCCGTGCCCTAAGCGATGCCGTGAGGCTCGATCCAAGGATTAAAGGGGTAATGTCTACAAAGGGAAGGCTCTGAGGGGTTATGATCGCGATCATCGACTACGAGATGGGCAATCTCCGTAGTGTCCAGAAGGGCTTAGAGAGGGCCGGCCACAAGGCCATAATAACAAGATCAGCCAGGGATATCCTTGATGCAAGCCATGTGGTCCTGCCCGGGGTAGGTGCGTTCAAGGACTGTATGGAGAACCTTAAAAGGTACGATCTTATTGAACCTATCTTGAAGGTCATAACCTCTGGCAGACCTTTCCTCGGCATATGCCTTGGGCTTCAACTCTTGTTTACAGAGAGTGAAGAGTTTGGAAGACACTTGGGCCTGGATATAATCAAAGGGAGGGTAGTAAGATTCCCCATTACACTCCTGGATCAAAACCCCGAACTCAAGATCCCCCACATGGGCTGGAACGATATAAGGATCAAGAAGAGGGTCCCTCTCCTTGATGGCATCGAAGACGGCTCCTTCTTCTACTTCGTCCATTCATATTATGTGATACCTGAGGACAACGGGGTAATCGCAACTACTACGGACTATGGCATAGAGTTTACAAGTAGTATCTGGAAGGATAATATTTTTGCCTGTCAGTTCCACCCTGAAAAGAGTCAGAAGGTTGGACTCGAGATTCTAAGGAACTTCGGAAAAATGGGGTGACCCCAAACGCACAAATGCATATGTTGATTATACCGGCAATAGACATAAAGGGAGGGAGGTGTGTCCGTCTGGTACAGGGGAGGATGGACGCAGAGACCGTCTATTCCGAAGACCCTGTTGATGTGGCAAGGGGGTGGGAGGAAAGGGGTGCAAACCTTATACATCTTGTTGATCTGGACGGTGCCATAGAGGGGGCCCCGAAAAACATAGAGATCATAAAAAAGATAATCTATTCCATATCGATCGAGGTCCAGGTCGGTGGGGGTATAAGGGATCTTGAGACCGTACAAAACTACCTGAAAGAGTCTCGTGTAAAGAGGGTCATCATAGGCACGGCCGCATATAACGACCCTGCCCTTATAGAAAGACTCTGCAAGGAATTCCCGGGCAGAATAGCTGTAGGGATTGATGCCA
>JAUXIU010000141.1 GCA_030620895.1 Deltaproteobacteria bacterium | reverse complement strand
CTGTTATCGCCTCATCAATCTGGCCTTTGTTACCGTAGGCTGCCCCCTTGAATAAATGAATTGCCGTCTCTCTTTTTATTATTTTTTGAAATGTGTCTTCAATTACTTTCAGACTTTGTTCTGCACGCCTATAAAACTGGTCAAGCTTCATGGCCTTTTCAAATTCCTCCCTGGCATCCTTAAATTTTCCCTGAATAGCATATTCTAAACCTTTATCGTAGTACTCTTCAGAGGTATCCTGACCATAGGAGACACCAACTGTTAAAAAAAACATCACTAATATCGATATTCCTATTTTCTTTAAAACCCTCATAACAGTCATTCTCCTTTTCCTGCCTTTAAATGAAAAAAGTATTTTAGGTTGGGTTTGGAACTAAACCCAACAATTTAAGTGGATAGGCTAGGATACGAGTTCTAAAATACACAATTACCAAGACAATCCCTTTTCTAGAGCTTACAAAAACGATATCCTACATCATCACCTATCACCTGATAATTTCAAGCAATTCAACTTCAAAAATCAGTGTTTGGCTTGGACCGATAGACAGCGGACCGTTTTTGCCATAAGCTAGATCCTCAGGAATGAAAAATTCGTATTTAGAACCAACATTCATTAACTGCAGACCTTCGGTCCACCCTTTTATGACCTGCGAAACACCAAACTCTGCAGGTTTATTACGCTTATATGAACTATCAAACTCTTTACCATCAATAAGAGTGCCACGATAATGAACCTTAACTTTATCGGAAGTCGTTGGCTTGGGTCCATTACCATTTTTAATCACCTTATATTGCAGACCACTGGAGGTCACTTGTACTCCTTCCTTCTTTTTGTTCTCTTCAAGGAATGCATTACTCTTCTTGAGATTTTCAGCTGCTGCGGCATTCAGAGCGGCCAGTTGTTCTTCCTGGGCTTTACGCTGTAATCAGCCATGAATTGCTGTATCTGCTGGGGCGACATTGCAAGTTCATTGCCCTTCATGAAATCGTTTAAACCTCTGGTGATCATTTCAACATCTAAGGCAAGGTCTCTGGATTTACTGAGCTGGCCGAGCTGGACTCCAAGGATATAGCTGAGTTTCCTTGATTCTGTCCACTTATCTGCGGGATTTTCTTTCTTACCAGAATCCTGGGCAACTGATGGTATTGTGCCACACAGAAGCAGGCCCAATAGGGATACGAGTATTCTTTTTTTCATCTCTACCCCTTATAATAATGTGTGTTTTTCAAATACATGGTTTTATAAAATAAAACTCTTACAATATTAAATGTTATCAGATAAATCATTAGCGTGCAATATTTTTCAGAGTGAAGATACCCCGCCCACAGGGGGGGCATCTTGACAGCAAGGAAGTTTTCATTACATTAGCACGCCTTGACCCCGCCTACACAAGGCGGGGCTTACGGCGTGCATCCTGTTAATCACCGTTGAGGCTATCCAGACGGCCAGTTACAGGCTCAGGAGTTACCAGAAAGCAGTCTTTAAGTCTTTAGCTAAGTTAGCTGCTCTCAGCTTCTGATATAAATATGATACCGGAAATTATCAGGGGATAAGGTTTGAGAAGTCGTAGGTGTGAAAGTGAAGATTTCATCTGTAAGTCTTCAGGAAGCCTCCTCCTTCAAGAAGCAAAAGAAAAATAAATCTGTACCTTTTTACTTTACAATTTGGGGATTGCACAATAAAAAAGGGCTGTGGAAAACTCCATAACCCTTTGATTATATTTGGCGCGCCCAGAGGGATTCGAACCCCCGACCTTCTGATTCGTAGTCAGATGCTCTATCCAACTGAGCTATGGGCGCAATAAAATTCTGGCGGAGAGGGAGGGATTCGAACCCTCGGTAGAGTTTACCCCTACAACTGCTTAGCAGGCAGCTGCCTTCAACCACTCGGCCACCTCTCCCAAGATGCTTGGCATTACTTATAGCTCATAACTTTTGGCTTATAACCAAAAAAACCATCGATTCTTTGCTGTTATCAACTACCGGTTATCAGTGAAAATTGCTCTACAATTTCTCTGGCGGAGGGTGAGGGACTCGAACCCCCAAGGGCGTTAACCCGCTGGTTTTCAAGACCAGTGCCTTACCAATTAGGCTAACCCTCCCCTAGCATCCAAATTCTAAATCCGAATATCTAATCGTTTTGCGTATTGCGTCGTGTGTATTGCGTATATCGTATTACGTATTATAGATTCGTAATTCAGATTTGCTAAGAAGCTAATAAGCTACAACCTAAAAAGCTATTAGGAATTATTCCTAATTCAGCATTTAATCTTTCCCTATCTTCTCCATCCCCCTCATATACTTCCTCAGTGCATCCGGTATAAGAACACTGCCGTCTTCCTGTTGATAATTTTCCAATATCGCCACAACAGTCCTCCCGACCGCAAGACCCGAACCGTTTAACGTATGAACAAACCTCGGCTTGCCACCGCCTCTGGGCCTATACCTTATATTGGCCCTCCGGGCTTGAAAGTCATCAAAGTTACTGCACGATGATATCTCCCTGTATTTGCCCTGGCTAGGAACCCATACCTCAAGATCGTATGTCTTTGCAGCAGCAAAACCAAGATCGCCTGTGCAAAGCGTCACAACCCTGTAAGGGAGACCCAGCACCTGTAATACCCTCTCTGCATCAGCAGTAAGTTTCTCCAGTTCATCGTATGATGTATCAGGCGTTGTAAACTTTACCAGTTCTACCTTGTTGAATTGGTGCTGTCTTATAAGCCCTTTGACATCCTTGCCATGGGAACCTGCCTCTTTTCTGAAACAGGGAGTATAAGCCGTATAAGAGAGGGGAAGGTCTTCTTCTCTAATGATCTCCTCCCTATGGATATTTGTTACAGGAACCTCTGCAGTAGGGATAAGGAAATGCTCCCAGCCTTCGATCTTAAAGAGGTCTTCCTCGAATTTTGGGAGCTGGCCAGTGCCTAACATACACTCCCTATGTACCATAAATGGCGGAAGGAGTTCAATATATCTATCCTCGCTTGTATGGAGGTCTAGCATAAGATTCATTAAACCCCTCTCCATTGCCGCACCTGCGCCCATATATAAGGCAAATCTTGCGCCAGCAATCTTACCAGCCCTCTCAAGGTCAATTATACCTAGATGGGACCCTATCTCTGAGTGCTCCTTTGGTTCAAATGTAAAATCCCTTATCTCTCCCCATGTTCTCAACTCCACATTCTCACTTGAATCCATCCCAGTGGGTACAGAAGGGTGGGGAAGATTCGGTGTTGTTAGCATCAATCTTCTGAGTGCATCCTTTTTTTCAGAGACCATTCCATCCAGTTCTTTGATTCTGGTGGCCAGGGATTTTGTCTCGATGAGGAGATTTGAGACATCTTGGCCCTCCCTCTTAAGCCCCCCTATCTCATCTGAGATCTTATTACGCCTCTCCTTTAGCTTCTCGACTTCTTTGAGAAGCCCCCTCCTCTCTTCATCCAATACCTTAAAATCCGCCAGGTTTGTACTCTCGCAACGGGTGGCCAGCCTCTTTTCGACCTCTTCCAGATTTTCTCTTAGATGCCTTATGTCTAACATGTGTCAGGTTTACCTGGTTTACATTGTTTGCTTTGTTTACTTTGTTTACATGGTTTGTATTGTTTACCTTGTTTGTTTTGTTTATTATGT
>JAUXIU010000127.1 GCA_030620895.1 Deltaproteobacteria bacterium | reverse complement strand
TGTTAAAGGTTACAATGCCAGTAAAAGAGAGAAAAAATCCCATATTTATACACTCTCTTGCCATTTCATGGTCCCCAGAAAAACAGTGAAAAACACCCCCTATCTCTTCTCCTCCCTCCTCTTTTAGGATATCTAATGTGTCTCCTTCCGCCTCTCTTGTATGTATAATTAAAGGCAGATTCGAGCGCCTTGCAATCTGTATCTGCCTTCTGAACACATCCATCTGTATGCCCCTCGGAGATTTATCGTAGTGGAAATCCAGACCGGTTTCGCCTATGGCGATCACCTTCTTGTGCTCTGTGAGGGCCTCAATTTGTTGGAATGTATCGTTCGACGCTACCCTGGCATCATGGGGGTGGGCACCTATTGCTGTGTAAATATTGTCGTAACTTTCAGCAATCCCTATTGCAGTATCAAGGCCCTTCTCTGGTTCCCAACATCCGACCGTTATTATATGCTCGATGCCTGCCTTTATTGCCCTCTTAATAACATCTTCCCTGTCCTTATTGAATCTGGGATCGTCAAGGTGAGCATGTGTATCTATAAATAAGGGACACTTCCCATCTTTTTCATCATCTTCCATCCTTTGTTAAACCCCTTCCATCTTTAACAATACGAAGAAAAATATCTCTAGGAACAATAAAATGAGCAGACGGTTTTTCTACAATGCCTGCCACCTGTCTTATTATATAAAGCTTATTATACTAATAATACAAGCATCTTACAGGCAATAGATAATATAGCTTATAATATAGCGGAGAGTCATGGAATTCTATCTACCTTTGGGAAAAGGGGGCTGCCTTTAGATATCTTTGTGCCTTCCTCAAGCCTTCCCCACCTTATTGCCTCATCCATTTGGGTATCTGCCAATCTCTTTTCTATGCCCAGCTGCCTCAATATCTCTTCCATTGAACGTGGCATAAAGGGGTATAGAAAATAGGCAATTATTCTTAAGGTTTCGGCGAGGGTATATAATGTAACCGAGAGCTTTTCTGTCTTCCCCTCCTTCCATAGAACCCATGGTGCTGTATCCTCGATGCACCTGTTTGCATCGTCAATCACATCCCAAACCTTTAAAAGGGCATTCGAAAATTGCAGCTTGTCCATAAAATGATCGAAGTCTGCCCCTGTATTCTCTTCGATTAAGCTCTTTAGCTGCATCTCCCTTTGTGTGCCTATCGGGCATCCTGGATCATATGGACCATTTGGCAGTGATGGGATCTTCCCCTCAAAATACTTCTCTATCATAGAAAGAGTCCTGCTCAAGAGGTTCCCGAGGCCATTTGCAAGATCGCTATTTGTGCGTTCGATAAATACCTTTATCGAGAAGTCCCCATCTTGTCCAAAAGGAACACCTCTCATAAGAAAGTATCTAAACTGATCAACACCGAACCTATTGACCATCTCATCAGGATCTATGACATTCCCAATTGACTTGCTCATCTTCTGTCCTTCGACAGTCCACCATCCATGTGCAAATATCTTTTGTGGCAGGGGTAGACCGGCTGACATAAGGAATGTAGGCCAGTATATTGCATGGAACCTAAGGATATCCTTGCCTATTATATGAAGATTGGCCGGCCAATAGGGCATTTCATCGGGGTAGCCCACTGCTGCCAGATAGTTTGTAAGGGCGTCAAACCATACATACATTACATGTTTGGGGTCATCGGGTACAGGGATCCCCCACGAGAATGACGTCCTGCTTACACTTAAGTCCCTCAGACCTTCCCGAATAAAGTTTATTATCTCGTTCTTCTTGCTCTCTGGCTGGATAAAGTCAGGATTCTCATTTATGTGCCTTAATAACCTCTCCTGATATCTTGACATCCTGAAGAAATAACTTGGCTCCTTGAGCCTCTCTACAGGCCTTCTACAATCAGGACAGCTCTCTTCAATGAGCTGTTTTTCTGTCCAGAATGTCTCGCATGGTTTACAGTACCAATCCTCATATGTTCCAAGATATATATCTCCCTTTGATTTGACTGTATTCCATAAACAAATCACCGCATCCTTATGTCGCCTCTCCGTTGTCCTTATAAAATCACTGTTGGATATATCAAGCTTCTCCCAGAGGTTCTTGAACCTATCCACAACCCTATCTGCTAGCTCTATGGGTTTAATTTGCATTTTTCTAGCAGATTCTTCAACTTTTTGGCCATGCTCATCAGACCCTGTCAGAAAGAGCACATCGTACCCCTTGAGTTTTTTATACCTTGCAACAACATCTACTGCAATCGTCGTATAGGCGTGCCCTATATGCGGGATGTCGTTTACATAATAGATGGGGGTCGTTACATAGAACCTCCTTTGTAGCATCTAACCATCTACCCCCATATCCTTACCATGGGGATCTTCACAGCCGTTGCAATCAACAGACGGTGCAGCACCTTTCTTATTTTGAGTTATATCGTGTTCGTAGATAAGACAACACATAAGCCTTCCACATACCCCTGAGATCTTTGCAGGGTTCAGTGCTATATTCTGTTCCTTAGCCATCCTTACCGTTACTGGTTCGAAGTTTGTAAGGAATGTTGAACAGCATAATTCTCTTCCACAAGGTCCGATACCGCCCAACAGTTTAGTCTCATCCCTTACACCAACCTGTTTCATCTCTATCCTTGTATGATACTCCGTTGCCAGGTCCTTTACCAGGTCTCTAAAATCGACCCTGCTATCAGAGATAAAGTAGAATATGGCTTTACTTGAATCAAAGAGATACTCTACATCGATAAGCCTCATGGGAAGATTGTAGCTTTCTATCTTTTCCTTACATATCTTGAATGCATCCATCTCCCTCTCTTTGTTAAATTCAAGCCTCTCATAATCCATTTCCTCTGCCTTTCGGATAACCTTCTTCAGAGGTTTAGAAAGTTTTCTAATCTCCTTGTCAATCGGCACATATGTTACCGTTCCAATGGCTATTCCCCTTTCTGTCTCAACTATAACCCTTTCGCCAACCTTAAATTTCAACCCATTAGAATCAAAATTATATGTCTTGCATGCCCTTTTGAATCGGACACCTACAACTTCCGGCATTCTAAATCCTCTCTTTAAACCGTTAATCGTGTATCGTGGTTCGGGTTTCGATTCACGATCCACGAATCACGAACGACGGTTTTTTTAATTCGTAATTCATTATTCATAATTCGGACGTTTTCGCCAGGTCCATCAACAATACCTCTATAGTCAACTGTTTGTTGGCATATCTCGGTGGCAACATATCCCTCTCCGCCTGATGTATGGCCCTAAAACAGTTCCAGAGCGTGTCAAATTCAATCTCTTGGGCCGCTCTTTCCAATCTATCAACCATATCCCTGTTTATAACCATATCACCACTACCCTCTTTAAATACAGCAATATCCCTGTACCATATCTTAAGGAAATCCATTGTATCCGTTATATTATCCGTTTGTGTAATCCATCCCGCTAGTTCAAAGATACCGTTGATATCTTCAGATGACAAGTTGTTCAACCTCTCGAGTAACACCTTTCGACCCTCAAGGAGCTCGTCATCCCACGTGCTTATGGCCTTATTTAGACTCCCCCCGCTAAGACCAGAGATGAGTGATGCCCTCTCTTCAGATATATCCAGCCTCTCCCTTATAAGGTCAGTAACAACCTCCCTCTTGATTGGACTGAAGTTTATCCTCTGGCATCTGGAGAGTATCGTAGGCAGTAGTTCAGAGGATTGGCCTGCAATCAGTATGATAATGGTATCAATTGGCGGTTCTTCGAGTGTTTTTAAAAAAGCATTTGAGGCCTCCCTGTTCATCTTCTCAGCCCCGTTTACTACACAAACTTTTTTCCTCCACTCTTCAACCCGGTAAGACAACCTCTGCTGTACATCTCGGATATGTCCGATCTTTATGGTTCCGGTCAAGAGGTCTACACCGCCACCTTTAGAGTCTGGTTCTCTCGGTTCAATAATAACCACGTTAGGGTCAGCCCCGTTATCTATGCGCTTGCAGGATTGACAGTGGCCACAAAAGTCATCTACAACTTCTTT
>JAUXIU010000056.1 GCA_030620895.1 Deltaproteobacteria bacterium | reverse complement strand
TCTGGCCTCTTAACCTTCACCTTTTTCAACAGACTATTGATATTCATCTTATTAAGCCCATGAATGTAAATGAACTTAAAAAACTCCTTGAGAATATTAAACGGGGAAGGCTTTCAATAAACACTGCACTCGAAAGGTTAAGGGTACTCCCGTTCGAAGATATTGGTTGTGCCACACTTGATACACACCGTTCACTTAGACAGGGTTTCCCAGAGGTGATATTCGGAGAAGGAAAGTCACCGGAACAGATTACATCTATAGGAAAGAAGATGATAGAAGGGGGAGAAAACATTCTTATTACAAGGATAGACGATAAGAAGATGAAAAAGATACTCAAAACCCTGCCAAAGGCATCTTACAACAAACTGGCCAGGACGATCTTCATAAGAACACATCCGGTAAAGAAAATAGGCAAGGGAACTGTACTTGTCATATCCGCAGGGACATCAGATATCCCTGTTGCAGAGGAAGCAGCGGTAACTGCAGAGGTTATGGGAAACAATGTTGAGAGACTATATGATGTGGGTGTTGCCGGTATCCACAGGCTTTTAAACAAGAAAGAGAAGGTATTTTCAGCTCATGTGCTTATTGTCGTTGCCGGAATGGAAGGCGCACTTCCATCAGTAGTAGGTGGAATTGTATCCAGACCGGTTATAGCCGTTCCAACAAGTGTTGGCTATGGGGCTAACCTCGGAGGGTTTACACCGCTCCTTGCCATGCTTAATTCATGTTCTGCAGGAGTTACTGTTGTAAACATCGACAACGGTTTCGGTGCAGGTTTTGCCGCAAGCCGTATAAACAGGAAATAATGGCATGAAGATAGCATACTTTGACTGCTTTTCAGGGATAAGTGGTGATATGGTCTTAGGGGCCTTTCTTAACCTGGGCCTTGATATAAAGAGCCTGAAGAAGCAGCTTAAGAAACTCCCGGTGGCTGGATATACTATCACAGCCAGGCATGAGAAACGCCACTTTATTACCGGAACCAGTGTTAGGATTAAATCTACAAAGAAAAGCCCGGAAAGGACATTCAAAGATATAAAGAAACTTATAAATATAAGCGAACTTTCAAAGAGGGTAAAGGAGATTAGCATTGCTATATTCAAGACCCTTGCCGTTGCAGAGGCAAAGGTGCACGGATGTAAGTTAGAGGATGTACATTTCCACGAGATCGGTGCTATTGACTCTATCGTAGATATTGTAGGAACTTCTATTGGATTAGAGGAATTGGCCATAGAGGGGGTCTTTGCCTCTCCTCTACCGGCTGGTTCTGGATGGATAAAGACATCACACGGAGTAATGCCTGTACCTGCGCCCGCCACAATGGAGCTTCTTAAAGGTATGCCTGTTATCTCGACACCGGTCCAGAATGAACTTACAACACCAACAGGGGCGGCTATTTTGAAAACACTCTCAAGGGGTTTTGGCACTTTACCTGATATGGTCATAGAGGCAACAGGCTACGGTGTAGGAAGGATAGATTTTAGAGAGCTTCCCAACCTATTAAGGGTAGTTATCGGCAAGTCCGACAAACCGGCTCAACAACTGATCATATTGGAGACAAATATCGATGACATGAACCCCCAGATATACGACTACCTTATAGATAATCTCCTTAAAAATGGGGCACTAGATGCCTTTCTTACACCCATACTGATGAAGAAGGGAAGACCGGCCATCCTGTTAAAGGTGCTCTGCAGCAACAAATACAAAAAGAAACTCACCGATATTGTTTTCAAGGAAACCACGACACTCGGTATAAGATCCTATAAGGTAGATAGAGACTGTCTTGAAAGGAAAGAAGATGTGGTCTCAATACACAAAGGGAAGATTCGAGTCAAGATCTCTGAAAAAGATGGAAGACCTATCAATATACAACCTGAGTACGAGGACTGCAGGAGGATAGCAAAAAACATAGATATGCCTTTAAAGGAGGTAATGGAAAAGGCAAAGGAGGCATACCGTCTTAAAAAGAAACAGCAGTAAGAGGACTGTCCCTATACCTTCAGGTTGCAAGTTACAAGTTACAAGTGGCAATTCGTGTTGCGAGTTACGTGTTACGAGTTGTAAGATTTATAAAACAGCTTCTTAGCCTTAACCTTAACCTTAGCCTAAGCCTCTAATTCAGTCTCAAGTTCTATCGGGTTAGTAAGACAATATACCGCCGGGCATTTCTTCTTCGCCATTTCCTCTAACTCTATTAACTTCTCTCTAGATGCATCACTTTCAACATGAAGGACAAACTTCACCTTCTCGACAATGGGGTTATCTGAAAGACCCAGCGCCCTGGAAAAATCGATATAACTCTCGGCTGTCACCCTCAGTTTACTGAGATTTATCCCCTCCATTGCTGCAATCGTTGCAAATGTTGCCGCATAACAGGATGCAGAACCATAGAGGCAATATATCATGGGGCCTGGCTGTTGGCCACCACCACCAAGGAAGGTAGGCTGGTCCGCAAGGAGGGTGGTCTTCCCACCTTCAAACTCTACAGTTGCGCTGAACTGTGGCCCATCACTTATATTCCATTCCCCCTCAATCCTGTTTGTCTTCTTCGCCTTTGAGAGGTCACTTCTTAAAGCTTCCATTGTTCCTTCCAGCCTCGAGATATCGACGTTATTGAGTTTCATATAATCCTCCTTTAGTTTTTTAAGATCATTGATTCATTAGTATATAGTATAGGAGGCTCAATTAAACAGAAAGTTTTAAGTGAAGATGCCCCGCCTACAAGGCGTGGCTTACAGCGTGCATCCTGTTAAGAACTATTTAAATTACAGGAATTAGCTGATTAACAAATCTGAATCATAAATACCGAATTATGAATAATGAATCAGGAATTAGAAAAACCGAAGCAGGAAGTATGAAGTAGGAATCAGGGGGTCTTTTTTTTGCTGTCGCATAATTCATAATTCCTAATTCATACTTCATTTTTTTCATAATCCTTTGTTTTTATTCATAAGTTATCTATTTATTTTAAATATCATTGAAGCTATTGACATTTCGCCATTTGCTGTATATTATCAAGCAGTATAAAGTCGGACCAATATAAAGGAGAGATTTATTCATGAAAATAAAGTGCTGGGGGTCTAGGGGCTCTATACCTGTATCCGGCAAGGAATATTTAAAATACGGTGGTGATACGACCTGCCTCGAGTTTAGAACCAATAATGATGAACTCATAATAATCGACGCAGGGTCAGGGATACGGAGGCTGGGGAAGAAGCTCTTTGATGAAGGTGTTAGGGAGTACAATATCATATTCACCCATGCTCACTGGGACCATATTATGGGCTTTCCGTTCTTTAAGCCCATCTATTCAAAAGACACTCATATAAATATGCTTGGTTCAATTACGGCACAGGAATCCATAAAACATATCCTTTCAAAGACGATGATGGCCCCAAACTTTCCGGTTAAATTCGATGACATACAAGCAGAGATATCTTATGTAGGCAGCTGTCCCGATTGGTTCCGCATTAAGGATGCCTCTATTACATCCATCGCATTGAGTCACCCAAACAAAGGAATGGGCTTCAAATTCGAGGAGAATGGAAAATCTTTTGTATTCCTCACTGACAACGAACTCACCTACGTACATCCTGGCGGTCTTGAGTATAAGAACTACCTTGAGTTTTCAAGATCAGTCGACCTCCTGATACACGATGCCGAATTTATCCCCGAGGAATACCAGTATACCAAGACATGGGGGCATAGTATTTACCTTGATGCATTAAACCTGGCTATCGAGGCAGGTGTAAAGAGGTTTGCTCTATTCCACCATAATCAGGAGAGGACGGACGAGGCGCTCGACAGGATGGTTGATGATTGTAATAGGTTAATCAAGGAAAAGGGAATAACTATGGAATGTTTCGCCGTCGCCGAAGATATGGAAATAGAGATTTAATAAAATGATTAGTTTCCATTAGAATCTCAACTCATGAGATATGGGGAAGAAGCTATAAAGAAGACCAAAATTGAGGTATGGGACAACCCTTCACTTGATAGGGACTATACGATAGAAATATCCTACCCCGAATTTACCTGTATCTGCCCGCGTTCTGGTTATCCGGACTTTGCCACCATAAAGCTGAGCTACACCCCTGACAAGAAGGTCGTAGAATTAAAGAGCCTAAAGCTATACCTAAACAGTTTCCGCAGCAGGCATATATCTCACGAAGCCGCAACAAATGAGATATTTGACTCCTTGAAGAAGAAACTCAAGCCCAGGATACTTGAGGTTATCGGAGATTTCAATGTACGGGGAAATGTAAAGACGGTAATAAGGGTTTCTTCTAGAAATGAGAAGAGGGGATAGACTTTCTTGCCACCAAAAGACCGCCCTGGGATATCTTCCTTATCCTGTTATTTCCTGAATCAGCCACAAAGATATTATCGCTTTTATCAACATATATACCGGTTGGAAAATTGAACCTTGCATAGTATCCGGGTCCATCTGCGAAACCCGGGAGACTTCCACCAGCCACAGTACTTACCACCCCATCCGGAGTTATCCTCCTAATCCTGTTATTGATGGAATCGCAGACGAATATATTACCTGTCGGGCCCACCGCAATCCCAGTTGGCCATGCAAAGAGGGCTTCCCTTCCTTTACCGTCTCTATAGCCTTTATGACTCCCACCTGCCAGGGTAGAGAGCATACCATCGGGTGTTATAACCCTTATTACATTATTCCCTGAATCTGCTATATAGACCACCTCATCCTCATTCACGGCAACAGATATAGGCTCCCTCAAATGAGAATGGATAGCTATGCCATCCACAAAACCAGGATAGCCATTACCCCCTATGGTTTCTACCAATCCATCAGGTGTAACCTTCCTCACGGTATGGGTACGCCTGTCTGCAACATAGAGGCTCCCCCTTCCATCTATAGCTACCCCCGTGGGATACCCAAACATCGCCTTATCAGCCATTCCGTCACGGTATCCTTGCTGTCCGTTACCTGCCACCGTAGTTACCATGCCTTCCCGACTCATCTTTCTGATCCTAAAATTATCGGCATCTGCAAAAAAGAGGTTACTGGAGGCATCTATAATCATATTATCAGGACCTTTAAGTAATGCCTTCCTGCCATTCCCATCGGCAAAGCCGGGCATGCTCCCACCTGCTATGGTCTCAACATAACCGTCAACACTTATCTTCCGTATCAGGTGATTTGAAAAGTCAGCAACATAAATGTTACCTTCTCTATCAACAGCCACTCCAGTAGGCCAGTTAAAGCTTGCCTCCTTTTTATACCCATCAAGGGCGCCCTTTATACCGCTCCCTGCGATAGTTGTAACAACGTAAGAGCCGACACCCCTCCCCCTGCCTGTAGGGATTGCATGGGAGATCGCATAAGCCAGAACTATAAACAGCACCACTGTATAGATTTTTACGAGTCTCTTGCCTTTCATCATCTTTGATATTATACAGTATAATGTGAAATGATACACAAAATTCTGGTTTCTTTCATATTTCAGTTAAACGAAGAACATGCATCGGAATAATGTCCATAAAGTGAACGTTCTTGGTGAAGTTTGCGTCCCTAATAAGTCTGATTGCACCGATTTTTAAAAGATTACACAGTTTTTAAACCCTTGATCTCTAAATGTTTTTAATCGGCGTAATCTGATTGTAATCTGTGTAATCGTTTCACTAAGAGAATGTATGGACATTATTTCAATGTTTAAACCATATTACTCAATTTTGTTACAAATGAACCAAACTTTGGCTTCATCCTTGCGGAATTTCATCCAACAGCCTTGTTGCAGAAGAATCCAACAATAAACGACTGGATTCTTTGAAAAACCTTTCTAATTTATCGAGCAAGATTTTGTTTTCCACCCTTTCCCTTATAGCTATCCTGAAAAAATCCTCCCCAAGACCGGTAAATGAACCACAGTCCCGTATTAAAATCCCCTCCTTTAATAGATATTCCTGGATATCCCTTGCTTTAATACCATCCAACATTATCCTCACCAGTAGAAAATTAGCCTCAGAGGGATATGCCTTCAAATATGGAATATGCTCCAACCTTTCTTGTACAAAGGACTTTTCGGCCCTCAACCATTTCTTCGACCTTTGAATATAATCCATATCTCTAAGGCTCTCAACCCCCGCTATAATTGCCAGGGTGTTAACAGACCAGGGCGGGCTGAAGTGTGTAAAACTGCTAATAATCTCTTTATGGGCAACTATATAGCCTAACCTTAAACCTGCCATGGAGAAGAACTTAGTCATTGACCTCAGGACTATGAGGTTATCTCTAATTGCTGCCACTTCCTTAATGGACTCTTCTTCCACGAAGTCAATAAATACCTCATCAACGACGAGGATAGTCCCATGTTCATGGCATCTCCTGGCTATATCCATAATCGTATCTTTATCGAGAAGGGCAGATGTCGGGTTTGCTGGATTTGCAAGAAAGAGAATATCATAATCCCTTTCAAGCTCAGCAAATAGCCCGTCCAGTTCTGGATAAAAACCATTGCTCTCCGCTGAGATATAGGAATCCACCTTACACCCTGATACCTCAAGTGCCCTCCTGTATTCGGAGAAGGCCGGCTCTATTATGAGTGCCTTCTCTGGCCTGAAGACCTGTGGGATCAGATATATGAATTCGGTAGAACCGTTTCCAACGATGATATTCTTCTCCGGAAGATTATGGTATGAGGCCAGTTCTCTTCTTATAGCCTCCGCTCCGGGTTCAGGATAGTGTCCAAGGAGCCCTGCAGAATCTTTAATAGCCGCCAATGCCCTGACCGAGATACCAAAGGGGTTTATACTTGCGCTAAAATCGATAACCTCTCCCGGCTGCCTGCCGAGTTCTTTAGCAATCCTCCATATATCACCGCCGTGCCTCGAATTGTTATTAACACAGCCATATGGCACTATTTTTCTCCAATCCCATTGAATATTCCGTTTTTTCATATCCTCTTTCTTAAATAAATGTCGCATCGTGCGTTAC
>JAUXIU010000136.1 GCA_030620895.1 Deltaproteobacteria bacterium | reverse complement strand
TCTACACACTCAAATGATGAAAGCTCATAACTCTTCTTGCTCAAGTCAAAACCCTTGAAGCTAGTCGGCTTTGCAGGGTCTTTCTCCTTCATAGCCAAGATTGCAACCCCTATAGCCCCTGTAACATCATGGTTTTCAGGGACAGTTATTCTCTTTCCCGTTACCTTCTCAAAGGCCGCAACAACACCCGAGTTTGCTGCAGTCCCCCCCTGAAAGAATATATTGTTGCCTATCCTTCTATCCCCGACAACCCTGTTAAGATAAGTCTGTACAATTGAATACGACAACCCTGCAACAAGCTCATCTTTGCCTGCACCCTTCTGTTGATGATGAACCATATCTGACTCTATAAACACCGTACACCTCTCTCCCATAGGGACTGGTGCAGGACATTCAAGGGCAAGCTTACTAAACTCACCTTTTATTGATATCCCTATCCTCTCTGCCTGTTCCTCAAGAAAAGAACCCGTGCCGGCAGCACAAACCTTATTCATCTCAAAATCGACTACGACACCATCCTTTAAGGCTATATACTTTGAATCCTGTCCGCCGATCTCAAAGATTGTATCCACATATGGATCTATTTTAGCTGCAGCTGTAGCCTGGGCGGTTATCTCGTTCCTTATCAAATCAGCACCGACAAAATCGCCTGTAAGATATCTTCCTGAACCGGTGGACCCCACCCCGATCACTTCAACCTTACTGCCACACTCCTCGGCAACCTCTGACAAACCTTTTCTTACAGCCTCTATCGGTCGACCGGCTGTTGGAAGATACCGTTTCGTAATAAGTTTCATATCCTCATCAATCAGTACTACATTGGTGCTTGTGGAACCAACATCTAAACCAAGATAAGCCCTGACCCTCCCGTTCTCCGGGAAGAGATATTCCCTTGCCCCCCCACCTTGAGAAGGATCTCCATGAGGTTGAGGTAACTGCTCCAGCCCCTTTTCTTTAATCCTCCCGGATCTTATATATTCAGCCAACCCCTCTAACCCCTTGAAGCACTCAATCCCCTTTCCCTTATCTATTGCTGTAAAGACGGTGCCGAGTGCCCCCATAGAGGCAAAATGGGTAGGTATTATAAGCTCGCTATCATTTGACACCAGAATATCCTTAAACGCCTTTCTTACACCAAGGTTTGCGGCAACACCACCTTGAAATGAAATCGGTGGCAAGAATTCTTTCCCCTTTCCTATTGTGGCCTTGAAATTCCTTGCCACGGCATAACAGAGACCCGCGACGATATCATAGTCAGGCGTTGCTACCTGCTGCAGATGGATCATGTCACTCTTTGCAAAGACACTGCACCTGCCGGCTATCCTCGGTGGATTCTTGCTCTTCAGCGCAAGGGCTCCAAATTCTTCTATAGTAAGCTCCATCCGTATTGCCTGCTGGTCAAGAAACGACCCCGTACCTGCCGCACAGACAGAATTCATCTGAAAGTCCTCTATCCTTATCCTCTTATTGCTGCCCCCATCAGACGATATCAGGATAAGCTTTGCATCCTCCCCTCCCATCTCTATTATTGTCCTTACTTCCGGATGGAAATGCTCAATAGCCTTCGTCTGGACTATAACCTCATTAGTGAAGGAGGCGCCTATAAGCGGGGCTACTGTCTTTCCACCAGAACCTGTTACGGCAACGGCCCTTATAGACTCCATTGGATAGCGCCCCATGAGTTCTGTGAGAACAGAGAGTGCGGTCTCAAGGGGCTGTCCTTTTGTCCTTGTATAGTGTTCCTCTATTATATTCCTATGTTCATCAACAACTACTGTATTTGCACTTACAGATCCGATGTCCATGCCTATGAAAACAGATCCCTTTGTGTACAACTCAACACCTCCTAAATAAGTGAAATTATCAACAAACAAACGTCTTATTTTTTAATATTTTTTTGCATTATTGTCAACCATTGTTTAAGTCGTTGTCAACGCACTTATTATATTTGGTTCTTTCGTTAAAAAGTTGGGGTAGTGAATTTAAGAGTATATGGATAATGTACAGAGTACGTAGTTCGTGGATCGTGTATAGTGTATCGTAATTCGAACCACAATCCACGATTAACGATTCACGATTCACGATTTTTGAAGGGTTTTTGAGAAACCGGCAGATATAAAAGGCCCCCGAATGTGTTCGGGGGCCTTCATAAAAGAATGCTTATCGATTAAAGGCTTTTGAGGTATTTTACAAGTGCATCGGCATCAGCATCAGAAATGCCGAGTTTCGGCATCGCCAGTGGCAATTCCTTGTATTTCTTTGCATCACCTGCACGACCATTTATGATCGTTGCCTTTATTGGCCCAGCGTCCCCCTTAATAAAGTCCGTGCCTGCAAGCTTTGGTGCCATTCCAGGTGTACCCCCTGCATCCTTGCCATGACAGGCAGAACACTTTGACTTAAAGATCTCCCCCCCATCTGCTGCCAGTGCAACTCCGGACAGACCAAATGCTAGCACAATGGCTACCACCGTAATGATGTTACGCATACTTCTATCCTCCTTTTCTTTTTTTGAAAAAAACTCTATTATAGATTACAATTAACGCCCAGAGATTGTCAAGGATTTTTTTAAACTGTCAACTACCATCGGCTGAAGCCGATTGCTTGAGGATTCAAGGATCCAGGTAAAACCCCCTTCCTTATTATATTCTAAACACAACGTCATAAATAGATGGCATACAGTCTGTATAGAACACTCGAATCCTCAACCCCTTAAACCCTTAGAGTCGCAAAAAGTCAAACTAAACCCTTCGCCTAAAGAAGAGGGTTTTTCTCCCATTTCCCGAGTGGAACAATAATTTTCCTCCTAAGACCGGCCGTGGCACCTTTTGTATTTTATATCGCTACCACAATAACACGGGTCATTTCGCCCCGGTTTTTTCTCCCTCTTTACAGGCATAAGATGGGCCGCACTTCTCGCACAATATTCCTGAATCTGCCTTATAACCAGCTCTGCTGCCTCATCTCTGCTGGTGCATCCTTCATCAAAGTGCCTTTGGCTTACTTCTCTTTCAATCTCAATAGCAGAGGCAATCTTTGCTTCATCCATATGTGATCTAAAAGCCGCATCTATAATGCGGCAGAAGCCTTTATCACCTGCCTTTGTCTTCGCAGAGCCGAGCAGGGCACAATGTGGGGGGCGGATGTCGACACCCATCTTCGAAGGGTGTATCGAGCACACCTTCTTTTTTGAAAGGAAAAGACATCTGAAGGCAAACATCGCCCTCAGGTGAATAATGAGCGTATCATTGACAATTTGAATCTTTTCTGCTACGACGTTGTACCTGTCGGGGTCCTTGAAGAGAAGCCTTGGAGGGTCTTCATTCGTTATATACTGAGTTTTAATCCTCTCAACCCTGCTATTTATTCCCCTGATCACCTCATACTTAAAGGTATTAAGATTAGAAAGACCACCTTTTTTTGTCATGGTGTATAAGATAACGCCCCACC
Source organism: Deltaproteobacteria bacterium (assembly GCA_030620895.1). Lineage (GTDB taxonomy): Bacteria > Desulfobacterota > GWC2-55-46 > S146-70 > JAUXIU01 > JAUXIU01. The sequence goes on along the minus strand of JAUXIU010000136.1, from coordinate 379 downwards.
ACGGATCGCAACACCTACCGCCACAGAGCTCTATACATATCCTGGACAGGGCAGTATTTTTTTCGGTTGTAAGGTTCATGACATTTTATTTGGCTTCTCTGAATTTAACACGAAATATGCGCGCTATAAAGTTTTTTATCCTATGCTCCAAAGACAGGATGACGGATCTTCTTTGTTTTTATACACAACATCAAAAATAGATGCGGATACAGAGTGTTAGAACAAAGCAGACCAAGGCGCGGCGAAGGCAAGGAGTGAGGCGTACTCTGTAGTACACCGCAACAACAAGCCGAGGTGCCGGGGCACCCACACGACGTGTGGTTCGGGTATGCAAAGTCAAGATGCACCGCCCACAGGGCGGGGCATCTTGACAGCAAGG
>JAUXIU010000157.1 GCA_030620895.1 Deltaproteobacteria bacterium | reverse complement strand
CCCGATGTTTTGGAAAAACATTGACAATTTTGTTGCCATGGTATAGACTTTAGTCTGCAAATCCTAACAGGATGCACGCCGTAAGCCCCGCCTTGTAGGCGGGATCAAGGCGTGCTAAGGTAATGGAAACTTCCTTGCTGTCAAGATGCCACGCCCTGTGGGCGGGGTAACTTCACTATCTGCTTTTACTCTTTTATAAATATAAAAAACAAAATGCTGGAGAAAAGAGCAAATAAAAGGGTTACCTTTCGAAATATTGTAAGATATGGTCTAGAAAACCCGCCCGTAAAGATATCCTATGTTACAGACCTGTCCGATACAGGGCTCTTCATAAAGACATGCAAAATTTATAGGCCTGATACGAAGCTGTATCTGACGATCGAAGTCAACGGCAAGCCCCACAAGGGGGAGGGGGTTGTGACTTGGGTGAAGAAGGTTCCGAAAAATCTGATGAGGATTATAAAGGGCGGCATGGGCATAAGGTTTACACGTATTGATAAAACGCTAAAAGACCTTTGCAGGGATAAAAAATGTATAGATGAGGACAAAGACGAGATGTTTAAGGTCCGAGATGTGATAACATAAGTCATGGTTTAAACATTTCACCTATGCGATTTATCTATAAACTCAAGGGGCTGTGAATAATCCACAGCCCCTTTTATTTTGCTTGAAAACTTAGTCTGTTTATAAAATAAGGTTTTTCCAAACAATCAATATTGTGAAAGCTTTTTTGGAATCTGATAAAGAGTGATACAAGAGCAGGAAAGAAAGATACTGGGTTTTCACAGGAATGTCATTGCTGTAGGCCTTGTAAGCCTCTTTATGGATATATCATCTCAGATGATATATCCCATTGTACCTTTATTTCTCGTCAGCGTCATCGGAGCAAACAAGGCAACGATAGGTCTTATAGAGGGGATAGCTGAATCAACGGCATCTATACTGAAGGTCTTCTCCGGCTGGCTCTCTGACAGGTTAGGGAAGAGGAAGCTCCTCATGGGGTTGGGATACGGTGTATCCGTTTTAAGCAGGCCAATATTAGCGCAATCAGGCACATGGGGCGAGGTACTTACCGCAAGGCTTATAGACAGGTTTGGCAAGGGTGTCCGGACCGCACCGCGGGATGCCATAATAGCCGATTCAGCAGAGCATATTACCCTCGGCAGGGCGTTTGGTCTCCATAGGGCTATGGATACCCTGGGGGCAGTAATCGGCCCCGGTCTTGCCTTTTTAATACTCTATGCCTTTATCAATAACTTCAGGCTGGTCTTCTGGCTGTCGATCATCCCAGGTATGGTCGCAGTCTTCCTGATAATATTCTTCATATCTGAGAAGGCGAGGGCGAAAGAGGAACTGGCGAAGCTCCCAAGATTGAGTCTCAAGGTTTTTGACGGGAGGTTCAGGCACTACATCCTGGTAATAGTTATATTCTCAATAGGAAACACGAGCGATGCCTTCCTTATACTGAGGGCAGAGAACCTCGGGATATCCAGGGAGATTATCCCTATAACCTACCTGCTATTTAATGTCGTCTATTTTTCGTCGTCTATGCCTCTGGGCATAATGGCTGACAGGATTGGGATGAAGACCATGATAGCGGCAGGATTTTTACTCTATTCCCTGATATACTTCGGCTTCGCCTTTGCAACCCAGCCGAACCAGATATGGTTGCTCTTTGGCCTGTACGGGATATTCAGGGGGATAAGTGATGGTACACAGAGGGCATATCTGGCAACCCTTGCCCCTAGTGAGAGGCGGGCAACCGCATTCGGCATCTATCATATGGCGGTTGGGATCTCGCTCCTGCCGGCAAGCATAATAGGCGGCCTTCTCTGGGACAGGATAGGCCCAGAGGCAACCTTCCTTTTTGGAAGTCTGACCGCGCTGGTGGCACTCATTATCTTTACTTTAAAAAAATCCCCACTACAATATGGTAGGGAAACTCCTTCGGTAAGATAGACTGTAAATCCGTGGACAGGGAATATCCCATTTCAAGTTTCAGAAGGTCCCGGCAGATTTCTTGAAATCCATCTTCGTTCCGATCTCCACAAGGGTGCCTCTCACATCACCGAAGAATATCATATCCTTGATAACGCCGCTTACGGGGATGAGTTCCTTTGTAAAGAACGCCTCTATCTCACCTGTCTGTGAACCGAAGATCTCCTTACCTATCTTTATATCAGCGAGATAATCCACTGTATCAGACTCTCCCATCCTCTCGGTCTTTTCTTCGTCTGTAACAAGCCTCAGGTACATAGTCGAAACACCTTTCTTGGGGAATGTTCTTATAGTATACTCCCTTCCCTTTTCTATCGGCCCGTAGGCCCCGAACCTGAAATTATAGAATGCCGACAAATAGTCGTCATATAAGATCCCCTCAGGGATCGGTTCCTCTTTGTGTTTTTCTTCCTTTCCTCCGCCCCAGCTCCTCTCCTTCATAATTCTCTTTTCATAATCCATGGTTATAATACTCCTTCGTACTCTGTCGGAAATTTTAGATTCTCTTTCAAAGGTCTTTACCCTGAATCTCCTGCCGTCGTTGATCTCTTCTACATATGCCTTGTATATATCCTTTCGGTATCTAGTTGCCCATCCGATAAAACCTGTTGTCTCTGCATAGAGGGTGATGAGATAATCGTCTCCATCCCTTTCAACCTTTATTCTCCCATCGGCAGCGTGACTGAACCACCAGAAAGCGATCCTGTAGACAAGTTCCTCACTTTCAAAGGTTTCACCGATGGAGGGTTTATTCTCGTATGGCAGAGCCTCTTGACTATCCTGAGAAGCGGCTTCTGAAGCTATAGAGTTAGGAGAGGAATAAAGGATTGTAAGTAAGAACGCAGCAGTAAAAAAAAGAATCTTTTTTGTCATTTTAATAACACATTCACCAGGTGCCCTAAAGCGGCTACAGATACCTTTATTACATTCTCCTCGCCGACCTTAAGCGCCTTCTTTGTTATCCTTTCTCCGCCTCCTTTGTTAATAACACCTGTTATACACCCCCCCTTTAGACCCATCGAGGCGGTAAGGGTTAATAAAGTTGAGGATTCCATCTCGTAGTTCAATACATGGAGGTTCTGCCACTCTTTTTTTGCCCCCTGGAATCTCCTTAGGATATATCCTCTGAAAGAATCCCTTCTTTCTTCTCCAGGATAAAATGTGTCTGATGATGCTGTTATACCCACATGATACCTTATCTCTGCATTCTTTGCGCCTTCAATAAGACCGTTGACGATCTCGTGATGGGCAACGGCAGGAAACTCGATGGGTGCGTAATGTGTTGAGGCACCATCCATACGGGCAGCACCTGTGGTAATGATGACATCGCCTATATTGATATTCCTTTGGATGGCCCCTGTTGT
>JAUXIU010000091.1 GCA_030620895.1 Deltaproteobacteria bacterium | reverse complement strand
TGAGACCTGACCCCAAGTTATTTCCTTCACAACCCTCCCTCTCTTATGCTAATCTTATTCAAGCCATGCAACATACAAAATTTGTACACCTCCATCTACATACCAAATACAGTCTGCTTGATGGTGCAATTAGGCATGAAGACCTTTTCAAGCTGGCCAGGGAATATAAGATGCCTGCAGTGGCAATAACAGACCACGGCAACATGTTCGGTGCCGTAGAGTTTTACATAAATGCCATAAAGTATGGCATAAAACCGATTATTGGGTGTGAGATCTATGTGGCACCAGGAAGCAGGTTTGAAAAGACCCCTATATCAAAAGGTGGGGCAACTGCATCGTCCCACCACTTGATCCTCCTCGTAAAAAACATAAAGGGTTATCGCAACCTTTGCAGGTTGGTAACATCCGGTTATCTTGAAGGGTTTTACTACAAACCGAGAATAGATAAAGAATTGCTCAGGCAGTATAATGAAGGGTTGATAGCCTTAAGTGCGTGCATGCATGGGGAGATTGCAAATCTGCTGAATATCGGAGAGAAAAAGAAGGCTGTGGAGACGGCATCTGAATATAAAGATATTTTTCAAGAAAGGCGGTTCTTTCTGGAACTGCAGGACAATGGGGTTGAGGGACAGAGAGAGATTAATAAGGGGTTATTAGAGATAAGCAGGAAACTTGATATACCTGTGATTGCTACCAATGACTGTCACTATCTAAGAAGAGAGGAAGCAAAGGCGCATGATGTGCTTGTATGCATACAGACGGGAAAGACTGTGAATGATAAGGATAGGCTCAAGTTTTCAACAGATGAGTTCTATATGAAATCCCCTCAGGAGATGGAGAAGTTATTTAAAGAAATCCCTGAGGCAATAACGAATACAATAGAGGTGGCGGAGAGATGCAACCTCGAAATGGAACTTGGAACGCCACAACTGCCTGAATTTCTACCACCCAATGGAGAAGATATAGATAGTTATTTTGAGAGTCAGGCAAGGGGAGGTCTTGAGAAAAGACTCGAGAAGATAGCCCCAAAGGATACTGATAAATGGCATTATATGGAGAGGCTTGAAAAAGAACTCAAAGTAATTAAAAAGATGGGGTTCTCAGGGTACTTCCTCATTGTTGCTGACCTTATCTCTCAAGCAAGAAGGAAGGGTATCCCTGTAGGACCTGGCCGTGGGTCTGCTGCAGGGAGCCTGGTGGCATATTCACTTGGTATAACTAACATCGACCCGATACGAGACAATCTAATGTTTGAGAGATTTTTAAATCCGGATAGGATAAGTCTCCCTGATATTGACATAGACTTCTGTTACGAGGGAAGAGAAGATGTTATAAAATATGTGTCTGAAAAATATGGAAAAGATAATGTGACGCAGATTATAACCTTCGGGCAGATGAAGGCAAAGGCGGTTATAAGAGACGTCGGTAGAGCGCTCGATATGCCTTATGGGGAAGTAGATAAGATAGCAAAGATGATCCCCCAAGTACAGAAAATTACTATAGAAGAATCGATAAGACAGGAACCTGGGCTAAAAGATCTTATAAATAAAGACAATAGAATAAAGGAACTCATAGAGGTTGCTAAATCTTTAGAAGGTTTAACCCGCCATGCATCGACCCATGCTGCGGGAATCGTTATCTCAAACCGCCCGCTTGTTGAATACCTCCCTCTCTATAAAGGACAGAAGGATGGGGTGGTTACCACACAGTATGCGATGAAAGATGTCGAGAGGATAGGACTTGTTAAATTTGACTTCCTTGGTTTAAAGACCCTTACTGTTATTGATAAAACCGTCAAGCTTATAAAGATGACTAAGGGGATTGATTTGGATATCGACGATATTCCATTTGATGATATCGAGACATATAAGATGATTGGCAAAAGCAATACCAATGGGGTATTCCAGTTGGAAAGTTCCGGAATTAAGGACCTCCTGCGAAAACTTAAACCAAAGACATTTGACGACTTGATGGCTGCCGTTGCCCTTTACAGGCCTGGTCCTCTCCAGAGCGGCATGGTAGATGACTTTATAAAGAGGAAACATGGCAAGATTTCTATCAAATATGAGCTACCAGTTCTTAAGGAGATATTGCAGAACACTTATGGGGTTATAGTCTACCAGGAGCAGGTGATGGAGATCGCGAAATTACTTGCATCGTATACCCCTGGCGATGCGGATATCTTAAGAAAGGCTATGGGCAAAAAGCTTCCCGAAGAGATGCTGGAACAGAGAGAAAGGTTTTTAACAGGTGCCAAGAAGAACAGGATACCAGAGAAGATTGCTGAGAAGATGTTTGACATTATGGCGAAATTTGCAGGCTACGGTTTTAACAAGAGCCACAGTGCTGCATATGCCTTGATTGCATATCAAACCGCCTATCTTAAGGCACATCACCCAATCGAATTTATGACTGCTCTCCTTACATCTGATATGGGTGATACCAATAAGGTGATTAAGTATATCGGTGAGTGCAGAGATATGGGCATCGAAGTTCTGCCACCGGATGTGAATGAAAGTGATAGAGACTTCTCAATTGTGGAAAGCAAGATCAGGTTTGGTCTTGCTGCTGTTAAGAATGTCGGTTCAATGGCAATCGAGGAGATTTTGGATTCGAGAAAGAAGGGTAAATTTGATTCGTTTATTGAATTTCTTGGCAGGATTGATTCGAGAAAGGTCAACAAAAAGGTCATTGAAAGTCTTATAAAATGCGGTGCATTTGACCTTACTGGTGCAAAGAGATCACAGCTTTTGTCTTGTATGGATAAGGCTATAGAAATAGCACAGGGGATTCAAAGGGACAGACAGCAGGGGCAGATAACTATCTTTGATACCATGAGTGACGTAAAGGGGATGCCAACATTAAAACTTCCTGACATTGAGGAGTGGCCAGAGAAGGAGAAATTATTGCACGAAAAGGAGACCCTTGGGTTTTACATTACAGGACATCCATTGCTCAGACACTCCACCGATATCAAATTGTATTCCACTGTAGATACAGATACTATTAAAGGGCGTTTGAATGATGATGAGGTCTCTATTTGCGGTATAGTTGCAAGCCTAAAGGAGATAAAGACAAAAAAGGGCGAAAAGATGGCATTCATAAACCTTGAAGACCTGAAGGGTAATACAGAAATTATAATTTTTTCTGCGCTCTACAGCAAGGCAAATGATTGCCTGAAATCAACAACTCCATTAATAGTGAAAGGTAGGGTTGATAAAGGGGAAGAACATACAAAGATAATTGCATCCGATATCTATCCTTTGGAGAAGGCGAAGGAGAGGTTTCAAAAGAAGGTGCATATTGTCGTTAATGCAAAGGCAGTTGGTTCTGATAGCCTGAATGAATTGAAAAAGATTATCATGTCACATTTAGGTGCTTCACCGGTCTTCCTGCATCTTCGCGAAGCGGATGGTGAAGAGACCGTAATAGCTCTTCCAGATAACATGAAAATAACACCCTCTGATGGGCTTCTAAGTTCCTTAAAATGCTTCTCCCCTGAGATTGAAGTGAGACTTTTATGAATTGAAAAATGAAAAAACTGTCGTTCGTGATTCGTGGTTCGTCGTTCGATTCACGATAAACGATCCACGATTCACGATATAAGGAGGAATTATAAATGGCTGTTCATCAGTCCCTTGAATTTGAAAGATCGTTGGTAGAACTTGAGGCAAAATTACTGGAATTAAAACACTCGCATACCAAAGGTAAGGTTGACTTAAAGACGGATATCAAGAAACTTGAAAAGAAGCTACAGGATTTAAAGAAAAAAATATATTCCGGACTTGATCCTTGGGAGATAACCCAAATCGCAAGACATCCCAACAGACCCTATACACTCGATTATGTCCAGCTCATATGTGAGGATTTTATTGAACTCCACGGCGACAGGAAATACGGAGACGACCCTGCTATCGTTGGCGGTCTTGCATCTATAGGTGGTCGATCCATTATGCTCATCGGACATCAGAAGGGAAGGGCAACTAAAGAAAAGATCTTCAGAAATTTTGGCATGCCAAATCCAGAAGGTTATAGAAAGGCTCTGAGACTTATGTATATGGCAGAGAGATTAAAGAAGCCCATAGTTACATTTATTGATACCCCTGGTGCATTCCCAGGTATAGGTGCAGAAGAGAGGGGACAGTCCGAGGCTATTGCTGAAAATTTAACAGTAATGTCAAGATTAAAAGTCCCTATAATTTCCATTATCATAGGCGAAGGTGGAAGCGGGGGCGCGCTGGCAATTGGTGTTGCGGACAAGATAATGATGATGGAATATTCAATATATTCTGTTATATCGCCTGAGGGTTGCGCCGCCATACTTTGGAAGGATGGAACAAAGGCTGAGATTGCTGCAAAGGAACTTAAGATAGGTGCAAAGGAACTCCTGAAACTTGGTATTATTGAGAAGGTAATAAAAGAACCTTTGGGTGCTGCTCACTGTAGTTTAGAGAAGGCTGCAAGGAGCGTTAAAGAGGCTATCCTGGTATCGTTAGATGAACTAATGCCGATATCTATTGAGATGATTTTAGAGGCCAGATATAAAAAGTATCGTGAGATCGGGATATTCTACAACCCTTCCATATGAATACTAACCTGAAATCTTTATTATCAAGCTTAAACTCAGATTATGCACGAACGTAAATGTAACTTTTAGGCTTCTCTATTTGCATAAAATTCTTTCCAGTTCAAAAACCACTGGAAACTGATTACACCGATTAATAAAAGATTACACAGATTTTTCACTGCATTCGTGCATATAAAAACCCAAATGGCTAAAAGCAAAGAGATTACAGAAACAAGAAAGAAAATAGATAGGATAGATGAAAATATTTTGGAACTCCTGAATAAAAGGGCATCCCTTGCTATTGAGGCAGGAAAACTGATGGTCGAGGATTAGATGGAGATCTATGCCCCGGAGCGGGAAAGGGAAATAGACGAAAGACTTACGAAGAAAAATAGCGGTCCATTATCCAAAC
>JAUXIU010000059.1 GCA_030620895.1 Deltaproteobacteria bacterium | reverse complement strand
CTGTTGTTGGTGGCTGTAAGAAGGAAACCCCTGAGCCTTGCCCCTGCGGCCTTCTGAAGTCCTTCTCCGATAAGCCTCATGCCATACAGAAGGAGCAGAATTCCGCCAAAGAAGCTGAATAAGGTAAGTGATGTCATCTTTGTCCTGGTATTTTCAACCTATAGGGTTCAAGGGGATGACCGGAATTGTTTATCGGTCTAATTATCCTCTCCATCTTCCTGATCGGCAAATGGAGGGTTGTAAAGAAAGGAGCGGTCCTTGTTTTCTAAGTTCAAGTGCCTGACATACTTTTAACCCATGCATCAATTACCTCTCTTATCTCATCGCCAAGATCCAAAAACTTGATCCCCATCCCTGGTTCATATGATGATTTAGGGGTATACTCCCTTCGCCACCTGACCTGGCAGAGGCATTTAATAGGAGTATCCATTGTAGGTGGAACAAACTCAATAGTAAATTCTTCACCTACTTTTTTTGGATTTATCGAGGCGATAAACATCCCATTCCTACCGACGGTCCTGGCGTATCCAAAAAAACTCTTATCCATCGATGAACCCTTGACCTTTAGAACAAGCAGGTGCCCTCTTAAATTCTTTCTTCTGTTTTTCCTTAAGAGAACATAATCCGCCTCTTTCTTTTTCTTACCATCTGCCATAATGGATAATCTCCTCAAGTGTTTTTCTGTCCTTATCTACCTTATCCAGGGGGGTTTTTGGATATCCCATTACAATTAATCCTACAATTTCCATATCACCAGGTATAGAGAGGACATTACGAATCGTCTCAGGGTCTATGGAGGCGATCCAGCATGTGCCAAGACCTTCAGCGGTTGCAGCTCCCACCATCTCTGTTAAGGCTATGGTAACATCCACCCATGCATAATTTTTTCCATCTGACTTTCTAACCCATGCCCTTTCCGGTTCAGCACAGGCTACGATTATGAGTGGCGCATTCCTGAAACCCTCACGTGTGAGGAGGGCGTTGAACTCTTCCCTCCCTTTTCTATCAAGGAGTACGAAATGCCACGGCTGGCGGTTTGCGGCACTCTGGGCCCTCCTTAGCCTCTCGAGTATCCTTTTCAGTTTATCATGCTCGATCTCTCTATCATCGAACTCTCTTACACTTCTCCTCCTATCGAACAGGTCATAGAATATTTTGAGTTTTTCATCCACCTCAATCACCTGGTATAAGTATTATACCTCATTACAATAATGCATCGACAAAGTCCCTCGCATAAAAATCCCTTAAGTCATCTACCTTCTCTCCGACCCCTATAAACCTTATGGGTGTTTTGAGCTCCTTTGCTATAGCCACTATTATTCCACCCTTTGCAGTCCCATCGAGTTTGGTCAATGCAATACCGGTAACTCCTATAGCCTCATTGAAGGTATGTGCCTGGTTGATTGCATTTTGACCGGTTGATGCATCCAGTATAAGGAGGTTTTCGTGTGGCGCCCCGGGTATTTCCTTATCTACAACCCTCTTGATCTTCTTTAGTTCCTCCATCAAGTTTACCTTGGTATGGAGTCTTCCCGCCGTATCCAAAATAACAATATCCGCCCCTCTCGCAGTAGCGGCCTTCACAGCATCGAATGCCACTGCACCCGGATCACCACCCTGACTATGTCTTATTACCTCACAGCCCGTCCTCTCTCCCCATACCATCAATTGCTCGATTGCAGCAGCCCTGAATGTATCACCTGCAGCAAGGATCACCTTCTTGCCGTTACTTACATATCTGGACGCCATTTTTCCTATAGTTGTAGTCTTTCCGACGCCGTTTACACCGAGTACCATGATTACAAATGGCTTGCTATTTATCTCAATAGGTTTCTTGCACTCCTTAAGGATGTCATATATCGCTTCCTTCAGTCTGTTCCGCAGTTCATCAGGATTTCGTGTCCATACTGTATTCCTGAGAGAATCAACGATCTCAATAGAGGCCTTAACTCCAAGGTCTGAAGTGATAATAGCCTCTTCAAGCATATCTAGCTGAGCTTCCTTCGATGTTTCGGGATTAAAGACAACATCTATCTTTGAAGTAAGGTCTCTACTGGTTTTAACCAGCCCTTCTTTAAGCCTTCGGAAAACATTTGTCATCCATAGTTAGATAACACACAACAAGAACCTTTTAAACCCCTAAAATTGAAGAATGAGGGATTGAAAAGAATTACATAGATTGCTTTGTTTATATATTGTTACGGGTTGCGAGTTGCGTGTTGCGGGTTAAGGTGGATTTTTTTATCATAATTCATAATTCCTAATTCCTGCTTCCTGCTTTTTATGTGAACCAAATAAACCATGTAAACCTGATAAACAATGCAAACAATGTAAACAATTCAATACGCATCCAGGAAGGGCGTATTAAAGGTAATTTTGAAGATTGCATGACCGCTCTCCTTCTCTGAGGCAGGTGTGCTCTAAAACCTCCTAATGCATATTTATATCTTTAGACACTGAAATAACCGGGCTATTATCTCTAACAGCTGTGGCTGTCCTCTCCTTCCATGGATCGGTAACCACACTCAGGGCATCATCAAGCCTGTTGCAGAGCGCCTTTCTCTCATCGGTGTCCTCAACCACAGGTCGCTTAACAGCATCAAGACCTATGCGCTGGATCCACTTGGATGTCCTCTCCCCATAGTGGGCCTCCTCTCTGTAGTACTGGAGGAAGGCAGAGATTATCTCCATAAGATCCTCTGTAGACTCTACAGTCGTGAGAAGGTCTGCTACCCTTATATTGGTACCACCGCATCCGCCTACGTATATCTCCCAACCACACACTATACCTATTATACCTACATCTTTTATTGCAGACTCTGCACAGCTCCTTGGACATCCATTTACCCCGATCTTTATCTTGGCAGGGGTCCATAGTCCCTCAAATCGCTTCTCCATGGATATACCGAGATCGAGTGAGTCCTGAGTCCCGTACCTGCAGAACTGAGAACCCACACAGGTCTTTACTGTCCTCACCGCTTTTCCATAGGCATACCCTGAATGCATATCCAGGTCCCTCCAGACATCGGGGAGGTCTTCCTTATTTATGCCGAGAATATCTATTCGCTGTCCCCCTGTTAACTTGACCAGTGGAGCATTATACTTGGCAGCCACATCGGCGATCCTCCTCAACTCTTCAGGGCTACTGACACCACCGTACATCCTTGGCACGACGGAGAATGTGCCGTCCTTCTGTATATTTGCGTGCAGCCTCTCGTTTACAAGCCTGGATGTGGGGTCGTCCTCATAGTCCTTTGGCCATATCATAGACAGGTAGTAGTTCATGGCAGGTCTGCACTCTTCACACCCCACCGTCTCCCAACCCAGGGTCTCCATGATCTCTCTTACAGACTTAAGGCGCTTCTCTCTAATATTCTTGATTACATCGTCCCTCGTATATTTGGTGCATTCACATATACTGGCAGGTTCCAACCGACTCTGGAAGCTTGAACCAAGGATGGATTCGAGTATCTGGTCGACCAGAATGCCGCAACCTCCGCAAGAACTCGATGCCTTCGTCTCCTTCTTCACATCCTCTCTTGTAAACAGACCCTTCTTTTCAATCGCCTCTACTATCATGCCCTTTGTTACACCATTACAGCCGCAGATGATGGCATTGTCCGGCAATGCGTCTATTGAAGTGGTTGACTTTCCAACCATGCCCTCTCCGAATAGTATATACTGCCTCTTCTGTGATATATCCTGGCCTTCTATAAGATGCTGAAACAAACGAGGGCCATCTACAGTGTCACCGTACAGAAGTATGCCATCTATCTTGTCCTCCCTAAGGAACAGCTTCTTATATACCCTCCCTCCCCTATCTATATATTCTCTGGTCTCTGTCCCATTGTTCTCCGATATTGTACCCGCAGAGTAGAGGTCTATGCCTGGTATCTTTAACTTTGTTGAAACAGGTTTATTCACAAATACAAGCCGTCCATCACCCGCCAGGTGGTTTGCAAGTACCTTTGCCTGTTCGAAAAGTGGAGCAACAAGCCCAAATGTCTTGCCCCTGTGCTGGACACACTCGCCAACGGCATATATCGAGGGGTCATAGGTTTGCATGGTGTCACTTACAAGCACACCTTTTTCACAATAGACCCCTGAAGACCTGGGCAACTCCATATTCGGCATTATACCAACTGCCATTACCACAATATCGGCATCCAATGAACCACCATCCTTGAACCTTATACCCTCTACCTTCCCATTTCCAAGTATCTCAACAGTTTCCTTCTCAAATAACACATTTATGCCATAACCCTCCAGGTCTTCCCTCAGCAAGTTAGAGGCATTTGAGTCGAGCTGCCTCTCCATGAGCCTATCCATAAGGTGCACGACCGTCACCTCCATATCAAGACTCAACAACCCCCGGGCTGCCTCTAGACCCAGAAGACCTCCCCCCATAACAACAGCCCTTTTGGACCCATCAGAAGCATCCTTTATCCTCTTACAGTCATCTATATCTCTGAATGAGACAACCCCTTCCTTCTCTATCCCTGTTACAGGTGGTATAAAAGGCCTTGAACCAGTTGCCAGGATGAGTTTATCATAAGGGGTCTCTCTCCCATCTTGAGAGACCACAACACGTTTTCCCCTCCTGATCTCAGTTACCCTGCAGCCTGTATAGAGGCTTATACCCTTCTCTTTATACCAGTTAAAATCATTCAGAGTTATATCCTCGAGGGTCATCTCCCCTGTGAGGATATAAGAGAGCAGGACCCTATTATAGTTAGGGTGTTTTTCCTTCCCAAAAACGGCAATATCGTATCTTTTCGGGTCCAGCTTCAATATCTCTTCGACACAGGCAACACCTGCCATACCGTTCCCTATAACAACAAGCCGTTCTCTTTTACCTGAAAGATTCATAGTTCTTTAGACCTCCATAAATTTGACACAGATACTATCCATATATAAATATAGCAATATCTGTGCCAATTTATATTGGGGGATAAAAGGCCGTATTTTGGGCATTTGGAGGCCAATAAAGCACTATTATAATTCATGTCTGCCTAAATTATGAGCATCTTTGGTATTATAGGAGAATACTAAGTGCTTATTTTATATCTTTTTTCTTTGTGGCAGCGACAAAATTTTTAAAAGATGGGTTTTGTATTTGGATGGGTGAAGGCAAGCGCACAAAGGACGCTGCGGAAAACACGAAGTGGTTGAAGTCGGACGACTGCGATTGCCGAGGGAGGGAGAAAATAGTTCTTGACAAAATCGTTTTTATTTCCTTATAATATGATAACGAATATCAATATCATATAAGCATAGCCATTTATAAAGGAGATTTTACTATGTCCAGGATTCGATTCGCTTTAGGTCTCATTACAGCATTTTTGAGTTTATCCATCGTATCGTTAGCCTTTGCTGAAGAGGTGGTTGTCTATTCAGCAAGAAAGGAACATCTAATTAAGCCACTTTTTGATGCATACACAAAGGAAACAGGAGTTAAAGTTACATTTATTACTGACAAAGCTGGGGTTCTTGTGCAAAAGCTCAAGGCAGAGGGCAAAAATACTGCAGCAGATCTCTTTATTACCGTAGATGCAGGAAATCTCTGGTTTGCAGCAAAAAATGGTCTGCTCCAGCCAGTAGAATCAAAGGTATTGCAAGAAAATATTCCACCCCACCTTCGGGACCCACAAAACCTCTGGTTTGGACTTTCAGTGCGTGCTCGTACTATTGTTTATAACACGGACAAAGTAATGCCCTTAGATTTAACCACATACGAGGATTTAGGCAATCCAAAATGGAAGGGCAGGTTATGCCTTCGTACGTCTGGAAAGGTCTATAATCAATCAATGGTGGCGATGTTTATAGCTGAACTTGGAGAAGAGAAGACAGAACTGGTAATTAGTTCATGGGTTAAGAATCTGGCTGCGGCGCCATTTTCTAATGACACCAAGGTGATGAAAACGATTGTAGCAGGACAATGCGATGTTGGTATTGTGAACACGTATTATTATGGCCGTCTTGTAAAGAAAGATCCGAGTCTGCCGTTGGCCCTCTTCTGGCCCAACCAGGATGGGAGTGGAGTACATGTCAATGTCTCTGGGGCCGGGCTTACTAAGTATGCCAAGCATAAGAAAGAGGCAATAAAACTGCTTGAGTGGTTTTCTACTGAAAAGGCACAAAATCTCTTTGCAGACACAAATATGGAATACCCTGCCAATCCAAAGGTAAAACCCCACCCTACGGTTACTGGTTGGGGTAGTTTTAAGCAAAACATGATTAATGTTGCCAAGGCAGGGGAACTGCAGGTAACTGCAGTTAAATTAATGGACAGAGTTGGTTATAAGTAGTTATCTTGATAGTATAAAAAGTTTCGTAATTATTTAGCCATCAAGACACAACTGTAAAGTAATAGAAGTGCCTAAAGTGAGCTAAGGCGCCTAAAATTAGGGCACTTATCCATTAGACATTCTTTTAACAGGATGCACGCCTTTACCCCGCCTTGTAGGCGGGGTCAAGGCGTGCTAAGGTAATGAAAACTTCCTTGCTGTCCAGTTACCCCGCCCTGTGGGCGGGATAACTTCACTTTATGCACTTTAAACTTTAGGCATTTTAGACACTTAAATCTCTGTGTCCTATCGGCTAAAATGTTACTAAAAACCTGTATCCCGATTTATTATTTATGCATCACAAGAAAATCTTTGACGGCTGGCGTATATCTACTATCTCAATAGCATTCTTTGTTATTGTACCTCTTTCAGTGGTACTCTTGTCATTTCTGTATCCTACCAGAGATATATGGCAGCATCTCATTGAAAATGTCCTTGCTGGTCTTCTT
>JAUXIU010000014.1 GCA_030620895.1 Deltaproteobacteria bacterium | reverse complement strand
CGCCGAAACGACAAGCCGAGGAGTAACGCAGGTATGCAAAGTTATGACGCTCTGTATAAATTAAAGTGGTTTTCTAAACTATCACAAGCATACCTCTTATTCAAGGTACTTTGTCCACTCTCAGCCACTTGACTCCATATAATGCCGGATATATAGTAATAACGTCCCTATATATCCCCCCTTTACATATGTGTTTTTTTGCATAGGGAATTATCGTTTTTGCGCTATATGTTTTTTCCCTTATACCAGGTTCTTTAGACAGGTGCTTCCTTATGCTGTGAAAGGTAAAACTCCTCTCCAAAAAGCCTTACAAAAAACCATTGAATCCAGTTATACTATTTTTAAAAAGGATGTGCCTTTTATGGATTCGAGAAGCTCACTACAAGCAGATATTGAGTAAGTAGATGGGCTGCTGCCTTCATTCCTCAGTGATGAGTGTTTAAAGCTCTACCCGAACTTTCTAAAGGGTTTACGGTGTAAATGCCTCATTGACTCCACTCATTGAACCCCCAGGTCTCAAACCACCAGCAATTACATAGATCTTCCCATCAACCACCGTAGACCCCAGGCCATGACGGGCTGTGGGCATGAGTTGGAGGGTTTGCCATAAATCTGTGGCAGGATCATACATTTCATTGGTATCGAAGGTCCCCTCAGTGCTCTCTCCTCCAAAGACATATATCCTATCATTTACGACAGATGCAGTGATACCACTTCGAGGTGTGGGGAGGGGAGCCTTCTCTATCCATTTATCCCCTAAAGGGTCATACTCTTCATTTACTCCAAGGTTTCTTGCATAGCTTTCAAGCCTGCCCCCTATGGCATACAACCTCCCCTTCACTACTCCTACTGACAGATGGTCCCTGGCAGTGGGCATGGGATTCTTTACCTTCCAGGTATCAGTAGCAGGGTTATAGACCTCATTGGCTCCCGTGTCTCCCTCTCTTCCCCGTCCCCCTATGACATAGAGTCTATCGTTTAAAACCCCTACTGCCAATGCACCCCTTGGAGAAGGCATAGGGGTCTTCTCGGTCCATCTATCAAGGGGAGGATCATATTCGTATACGGTATTGACAGGTGTCCAGGAGATAGTACCCATAAAACCGCCTATAATATATACCTTACCATTAAGAACTCCTATTCCAACATGATGTAGGGGTTTGGGTAGGGATGCCTTCTCCTGCCATGTGTCCTTGATAGGGTCATATTCCTCAAAAAGGGATGTTGCTCCAAATCTCTTAAAACCACCTATTACATAGATTTTTCCTTTATTTGAGGCTACTGCCACCTCAGTCCTCTTAGTGGGAGAGGGGCTTTTTTCCTCCCAGAATCCACCACCTATAGCATTGCTTGGAAATCTTAGAAGGAGAAGAACGATAAAGATGTTCAAGATAATTAATCGCTTCATCTGCCTTCCCCCTTTTTATGACTTATTAGACATGTGTCTAGGTGTCTAGTGTCAGGTCTTGACATGATATATATTGATACCCTTATCAAAAAGAAGTTTCTCTATTTTTTCAATATCTTTCCTCATATCTCTATTTTTTACCAATTCAACCTCAGTACGACTGACGAGTTTACTGATAGCTGTAGGTGTCACACTGTTATCAAGAAACCCACTTATGCTGCTTAATTTATTATCAGTATATTTCCTTGCAAGATAAACAAATACTTTTTTGCCTTTATTGGATTTAACCTTCCTTTTGTTTAATGTCCGTTTATCTATGTCATAGTAGTTCATTACAACCATGGCTATCTCTTCAAGGTTTTTCCCATAACGTAGTTTTTTTGACTCAGGCACCTGATCAGAGATATCTTTCTCCCTCAAGAATTTTGATGTTATTTTTTCTATAAATCCCTCTGAGCCCAATATTGAGTTTGCATAAGTATCTTCTAAAGGGGATGTTGATACACTTACTCCAGCATATACAAATCCTTTATACGCAGCCTGTTGCTCCTGTAATGTATTGCCAAATTGTTCCAATACAATTTTTACATTCAGCCATTCAGGAGACGTTTTTTTGCCTGCATAATAAGGCATACTGCTGTAGCGGTAGTCTTCCGGCTTGGGTAAAATACCTGCCCTTACAGGGTTCAGATGAATGTATCTGGAGAGTTCAAGGAGATAGTTATCTATATCTACAAGAATGGCTTTATACCTCCCTTGGAATAAATGACCATACCGTTTATGTCTCTTGTTGAAATATATCGTATAGTGTCCGTTCAGATCCCTCATCATACGTGAGAGGTTTGGCTCAGGGGTTTCGATCAGGAGATGATAGTGGTTGTCCATAAGGACATAGCTGTAGACTATTATTCTATAGCGTTTATGTACAAGGCCGATGTAATGGAGAAATTTTTCATAGTCTTTTCTGTCTGTATAGATGTTCTTTCTTTCATTGCCTCTTGCGGTTATGTGATAGCATGCATTTTCGTACTCTATCCTCAAAGGCCTTGCCATAAAAAAATTCCTTCCCGCCATATCGACTATAACGAAGAGGAATTTATCAGACTACATATCTCATGTCAAGACCTGACACTGTTTGTACTTACTCTAATCTTTAAGATGGGAAATGATATCGTGAAGGGTCTGTTTCGCGTCACCGAATATCATCATGGTATTATCCATCAGGAAGAGCTCGTTTTCAATGCCGGCAAATCCAGGGTTCATACTCCTCTTTAATACTATTACAGTTTTGGCTTCCTCCACATTAAGGACAGGCATACCATAGATTGGGCTCCCTGGGTTATTCTTTGCCGCAGGGTTCACAACATCATTTGCTCCAATAACCAGGGCTACGTCTGTATGTGGAAAATCGTCATTAATCTCCTCCATGGCAAACAACTTATCGTATGGGACGTCAGCCTCGGCAAGAAGCACATTCATGTGACCAGGCATGCGTCCTGCAACAGGATGGATGGCGTATCTTACTTCGACACCTTTTCCTTCCAGCAGGTCTGCCAGTTCACGTACTGCATGTTGAGCATGTGCAGCAGCCATACCATAACCTGGTACGATAATAAGGGATTCTGCGTTTTCCAATATTATAAAAGCATCTTCTATAGTATATGACTTGACGGCACCGGTGACGGTTGATCCAACAGCTACGGCGCCCTCTTTTACTGCACCAAAGGCACCGAATAACACGTTGGCAAGGGAACGGTTCATGGCCTTACACATAATCATGGTTAAAAAAAGACCAGCAGCACCAACCATGGAGCCAACAATAATCAGGGCATTATTGTTTAACACAAAACCTGTCATGGAGACTGCCACGCCGGAGTAGGAGTTCAAAAGAGAGATGACTACTGGCATATCTGCACCACCGATGGGAATTACAAACAACACCCCAAGAACAAGTGCTAAGGTAAAAATACCGTAAAAGACCTTGAGGTCAGCCGGGACAATGAATACGCCCACTACCAGGGCGACCATGACAATACCCAACATTCCATTGACTACCTGTTGACCAGTATAAACGATTGGTGAACCACTAACAATACCATGTAGTTTACCAAAGGCAATAACGGATCCTGTAAAGGTTATGGCACCGATAATGACAGAGAGAAGCAAGGCAATTAAGAGGAAAGATTCAAAGTTCGGTGTAAGACGGTGATATACAGAAATTGCAACCAGAGCCGAGGCACCACCACCAAAACCGTTAAAAATAGCAACCATCTCAGGCATAGCAGTCATCTTTACCTTCTTGGCGGTCACGGCACCTATCACAGACCCGGTGACCACGCCAATGACAATAAGGTTAAAACTTACGATCTCTTGCTTAAAAAGTGTGGCAATTATTGCGATAGTCATACCAAGCATGGACAGCCTGTTGCCGTTGCGAGCAGTGGCTGGTGAACTGAGCTTTTTCAGACCCAGCATGAATAATACAGCGGCAATAAGATAGGAGTAGTTAATAATCTGGTCTCTCATGTTCGCTCCCTCATTTTTCCTTCTTTTTAAACATCTCAAGCATTCGGTCAGTTACCAGATATCCCCCAACCACGTTTATAGTAGCAAGGATCACAGCAGCGAGACCGATGGCTGTAGTTAATCTGACATCTACATCGAGTCCTGCTGCTACTATGGCACCAACGAGGGTGATGCCTGAGATAGCATTAGCTCCTGACATCAAAGGTGTATGTAGGGTTGGTGGCACCTTCGAGATAAGCTCAAAGCCTAAAAAGATAGCCAGTACAAAGACATAGATACCTATAAGGATGGAACCTTCCATAATGACGCCTCCATTCTCTATAATTTGTTTAGATTAAAGGGTTTCGTTGATAGTATCCTATATTCCTTCACGCACGGAGAACGGAACGGTGGAAAATAGGAATATTGTAAGGGCCAAAAATCCTTCCAATTATCTAAGAAATCATTATTTCATCATTCCAATATTCTATTCTTTCAATTACCAAACGAAACTAATCGCTTCAGTCAGCAGCCATTGCTTCCAGTGTCATCTTATGGACTATTTCTCCTTTGTAAGTTATGAGCGAGCCCTTGGTAATCTCATCATCAAGGTCCATCTTCAAGCCATTTTCATCCGTAAGGTGGAAGAGGAATTTTTCTATATTCTTAGAATACATCTGGCTGGCATGAAATGGCATAGAAGCTGGAAGATTGGTAAGACCACTAATGAGGACCCCGTGCTTGACAAGCTCTTTTCCTGGCTCAGTCAGCTCACAGTTGCCACCAAAATCAACTGCCAGATCCACAATTATAGAACCTTGCTTCATATCCTCTACCATTTTACCGGTGATGAGGATGGGGGCCTTTTTGCCAGGGATAAGGGCGGTAGTAATGACAACATCTGATTTCACAATATGTTTGTGGATCAGTTCTGCCTGTTGCTTTTTGTACTCTTCAGACAACTCTTTAGCATAACCACCTGCTGTTTCTGACTCCTCCTCTGTTGACACCTCAACAAACCTCACCCCGAGGCTTTCAACCTGCTCTTTAACAGCAGGACGTTGATCAAAGACCTCAACCATGGCACCAAGACGCTTGGCTGTGGCACATGCCTGAAGGCCAGCCACACCTGCTCCGAGCACCAGTACCTTAGCAGGGGCAATAGTTCCTGCAGCAGTCATAAACATGGGGAAGAACTTTGGCAGTGCATTGGCAGCTGTCAAGACCGCCTTATAGCCTGCTACAGTACTCATGGAGCTAAGTGCATCCATACTCTGGGCTAAGGCAATTCTTGGAATAGCATCCATAGAAAAAGCATTAATCTTACTCTTTGCAAGTTGCCTAATAAGATCGTGATTGACAAGTGGGTAAAGAAAGGCGATAAGTGCTGTTCCCTCCTGCATCATCTCTATCTCGTGCTTACCGATAGCCTCATTAAATAACGGTTTCTGTACCTTTAAAACTATATCTGCATTACGAAAGAGATTTTCAACAGAAGACTCAATCTTTGCCCCAGCATCCAAGTAATCCTGATCCTGAAATAGAGCACTTTCTCCAGCTCCTGCCTCCACTAAGACCTCTGGTCCCTTTTTAGCAATCCTCTTTACAGAATCAGGAGTTACCGCTACCCTCTGTTCACCTGTTTGAATCTCTTTTGGAATAGTAACCTTCATATCTTTAGAAAATATCGCTATGCGTCGTGCGTGATGCGTATTGCGTATATCGGGAAAATTGACGAATGATGATTAAGATAAAACTAGGCCCCCATATTAATTAAACTTATGCTTAATCCATCCTTCTATCGAGTGTCCTGTACTGTATCGCCTCCGAGAGATGGTGGGTTCTTATAGACTCCTCACCGTCGAGGTCGGCTATCGTCCTTGCCACCTTCAGGACCCTTGTGTATGCCCTTGCGGAGAGGCCGAACCTGTCGATAGCCGTCTCCAGGAGCCTTTTACCCTCTTCATCGACAGAGCAGTACTTTTTGATATGCCTGCCTGTCATCTGGCTGTTCGAGTGTATCTTTTTGCCGTGGAACCTCTCCCCCTGAACCTTTCGCGCCCTGCAAACCCTCTCCCTCACATCCCTGGAGGATTCACCATTGGAATCGCTCGATAACTCACGGAACCTCATCGCCGGTACATCGCAGTGGATATCTATCCTGTCCAACAGCGGTCCGGATAGCTTAGACCTATAGCGCTGGACCTGCAGGGGTGTACAGTTGCAATCCTTTTTAGGGTCTCCAAGGAAGCCACAGGGGCATGGGTTCATTGCGCCGACCAGCATGAACCTTGATGGATAGGTTAGCGATGCAGCGGCCCTGGAGATGGTAACAACGCCGTCTTCAAGGGGCTGGCGGAGCACCTCCAGAACATTCTTCTTGAACTCAGACATCTCGTCCAGAAATAATACGCCATTGTGCGCCAGACTCACCTCCCCCGGTTTTGGTACCTGCCCTCCACCTATGAGTCCGGCGTCAGAGATAGTATGATGGGGGCTTCTGAAGACCCTTGTCGTCAGAAGAACATCTTTTCTCCGGAGTGTTCCGGCAACGCTATGTACCTTGGTTGTCTCTACTGCCTCATCGAGACTCATTTCGGGGAGTATAGAGGATAGGCGTCTTGCGAGCATCGTTTTACCTGAACCGGGAGGCCCTATCATCAATATATTGTGGCCTCCTGCTGCGGCGACCTCAATGGCCCTCTTTACATGTTCCTGCCCCTTTACCTCGTTGAGGTCTAAGGTGTTTTCATCATCGTTCTTGAAGTAATCCAATTTATCAACGGCGCATGGGCTGATAGTGAGATCTCCGTTCAGAAACCCGACCAACTGGGGCAGGTTTTTTACCCCTAGCACATCGATGCCCTCTACAAGGGCTGCCTCCTTTTCGTTCTCCTTCGGCAGGATTATACAGGCGATGCCGGCCTTTCGGGCTGAGACTGCTATCGGGAGGGCTCCCCTTATCGGTTTTATCCTGCCGTCTAAAGATAGTTCACCGACCATGAGAAGATCTTTGAAACTATACGCTTTTTTTATGATTCCCTCGGCAACAAGTATGCCGATGGCGACAGGCAGATCGAAACCGCTTCCTTCCTTCTTTATATCTGCAGGCGCCAGGTTTACCGTTATCCTCTTTGCAGGGAACTTATAACCTGAGTTTTTAATAGCGGCCCTTACCCTGTCCCTGCTCTCCTTAACTGCATTGTCTGGAAGACCTACGGTTGAAAAATTTGGAAGCCCATTGGCAATGTCTACCTCAACTTCGATAAGGCAGGCGTCGATACCAATAAGTGCACTACTTAAGGTTTTGGCCAGCATAGGATAGGATATATTAACAGGAAAACTGACCGGATACAAGAAAAAACAAAGGGGAGACGCACCCCAATTAATTCAATATTATCAGGCGGTTATGGCACACAACAGCCTCTTGTTATTGTCTGCTCTGGCAGCACTTCAGAAACCCTTCTGCGAACCTAGGGTTGCTGGCAAAGTGGAGGTGGATATAGCTTGCAAGCACATTATTATAGAGGTAGCCCTCAGGATAGGTCTCCTCTCCATTGCTATCGATTAGATAGACATTCTTTATCAAATCAGGTGGTTCATCTATCTCTGAATAATGGAACTCGTGCCCCCTTATTGTCTCACCCTCTTTCAGGAAAGGACAACCATCCATTGCGACTATCTCCCTATAGCCGAGAGACCTCCTTCTGCCGAGCATGCTCGAAGTCCACGGGAAGATACCGACCATTCTGTAACGCCTACCCTTAAGGTCCTTAAGTACCCTTCCGAGGTACATCATGCCTCCGCATTCGGCATATATGGGCAGACCCTTCTGGGCGAGGGCCTTTATCTCTTTTTTCAGGGTTGTGTTTGATGCCAGCTCACTGGCATGTAACTCCGGATAGCCGCCACCTATATAGAGGCCATCTATTGTATCTGGCAATCTACTGCACTTTAACGGGCTGAAGAAGATGAGTTCTGCACCCAGGCCCTTCAGTATATCCAGATTCTCCTGATAGTAGAAGGAGAAGGCATCATCGAGTGCAACGGCGATCCTGGCCCGGGGTTTAGGGTTATGAGGTTGGTGTCGATGGGGTGGAAGTGATCTCCTGGTTTTATAAGATAAGGAGAGGAGGATATCCAGATCAATATTCTCTTCAACAAGATCTACGAGTCTCTCTGTGAATACTCTGAACTTAGAGGCTTGGGCTTTGAGCTCAGAACCGGTTATCAGCCCCAGGTGCCTTTCGGGTATAACGAGTCCCATATCTCTGGGGATGTAGCCCAGCACCTTTGACCTGCACCTCTGTTCTATTGCATCCTTGAGCATCTTAAAATGTCGCAGGGAGCCCACCCGGTTAAGGACGACACCTGCGATATTTACCTTTCGATCGAACCCCTCAAAACCGTAGACCAGTGCCCCCGCACTCCTGCCCATACTCCTTGCGTCAACGACCAGTAAAACGGGCAGGCCGAGTGTCTTGGCAAGGTGTGCAGTGCTCCCCTCCTCTTTTTTACCATCTTTCCCGTCGAAGAGCCCCATGACCCCTTCTATAATGCCTGCATCCGCTTCGGCCATCGTCATTGCGAATGTCTTCTTCACACCCTCTGTCCCCATCATCCAGGTATCGAGGTTATAGGAAGGTCTTTTACATAGAGACGAATGGTGGCCGGGGTCTATATAATCAGGTCCTGTCTTGAACGGCTGAACGGCCAGCCCCCTCTTCTTCAGGGCGGCCATAAGTCCGAGGGCGATAGTCGTTTTGCCTGCACCGCTATGGGTTCCAGCGATTATAAAGGCCCTCTTTGCCATCAATATATCTTCGTTACCCTGAGCTCCTGGTTTGGTCCACCATTGAGGAGCTTTATTACCTTTATCCCGTCTTCAAAATATTCAATCACATTCATGCAGCCGTAGTCCTGTTCGATGCGGAAGAAATTCTCCAGTGGCAAGCCCATAGCATCGCAGAGGATGACCCTGTTTACACCACCATGGACGACCATGCATATATGTTCTCCGTGGTGTTCCTTCAGTATGGTATTCAGGGCGGGGATTACCCTGTTTCTCAGGTCCTGGAGGTTCTCCCCACCCTTTATCCGTGTGGTGGCGAGGTCCCTGTAACGGAAATCTGCCTCATCTGGAAACCTCGCCACACCTTCCTCTCTGGTCAACCCCTCCCATCTTCCGAGGTAGAGTTCCCTGAAGACATGGACCTTTTTGGCCTTGAGATTAAGCCTCTCAGCAATTATTTCGGCGCCCTTTACAGCCCTCGTCAGGTCGCTTGAATATACAGCGGTGATCCCTGTTTCTGACAGGGCGTCGGCAAGGTTCTCCATCTGCTGTACGCCGAGGTTTGTTATGTCTACATCGGTGTGCCCGGTATAACGGAGTTCGTGGTGGTTTACAACCTGGCCGTGGCGGATAAGGTAGAGTCTTGTTATCTTCATAATAATATGGCCCCGTTGTGTTTTATTATTATAAGCAGAAGGAATATAACCTCAGATATCTCGCTCTGAAAGCCAAAGACGTCACCTGTTACACCACCGAGTCTCTTCCTGAAGAATAGGGTCCAGAGATAGGCCGAGATGAACAAGAGGAGGAGATATGCAAGCGCCTCTATCCCAATCGGTATCACTGATAAGACTACGGCGATTGTTGTGGCCGCTATTAAATGTGCTCTGCCAGTATGCTCTGTAAAGGTCGCCCCGAGCCCTTCAGCTTTCCTCGCGTAGTCTCCCCAGTATGCCATAGGGACGATCGACCACCTGCCAAAAACAGGTAAGAGGAATAATGTTGAGTACCTTATGGTATGGGGGATGTTCTTTAGCAGGAGGAACTTTATCAGTAGGATTAGCACAATAGCAACAACACCTATCGCTCCTATCTGAGGGTCCCTCATTATCCTCAGACGTTCTTTTCTTGTCCTGCCACCTGCAAGGCCATCGAATGTATCGGCAAGGCCATCAAGGTGAATACCTCCATTCGTCAGGATTAGGAGCACCAGTATTATGGCACTTATCAGCTCCCAGGGGAGCAAACTGGTTAGCAGGTATGCTAAACCTGCAAGGATTATACCCTGAAGTGCACCGACAAGGGGGAAAAAGGAGATCGAACGTCCAATCTCTTCCACCCCTCCGTCATCTGCATGCCTCAAGGGAAATATGGTCAGAAACCTTAAGGCTAGAAGGAAAGGCCTCATGCACCCTTACTCTCAGCAGGAACCTCACTATCCTGCCTTTCAGATACCCCGGCCTCTCCAAAGGTGGCCATCTCGTTGTAGATCTTCACACCTGCCTCTATCATAGATATGCCAAGCGCGGCACCTGTGCCCTCACCGAGCCTCAAATTGAGGTTGAGAATGGGGGTCAGGTCCATCCTCTCAAGCATAATCCAATGGCCGCGTTCTACGGAGGTGTGTGCTGCGAATGTATAGTCTTTTGTCATAGGTTCAAGCTCGTGGGCGATCAATGCGCCGGCCGTCGATATAAAACCATCTATAACAACAGGGATTCGTTTTGCAGAAGCCCCCAGAATGAGCCCTGCTATACCGGCTATCTCTGTCCCACCGACCTTTGAGAGGACATCGAGAGGGTCTTTCGGATCCGGCTTGTTTACCTTTAAGGCATCTTCAATCACCCAGACCTTATCTCTGAATGCGTGATCGCTTATACCTGTACCCCTGCCGGTAACCTCCTCCACAGGCCTTTTTGTAAAGACCGCTGCTATTGCGCTGGAGGGTGTGGTATTGGCTATGCCCATGTCACCTGTGCCGAATATTTGATAACCCCTTCCTGCATATTCATCTGCCAGCTCTATCCCCACCTCAATACACCTTATCGCCTCCGCCCTGGTCATCGCCGGGCCCTTGCGGATATTCCTGGTGCCCATTACGACCTTCTTATGGGCAAGGCCCTCGACCCCTTCAAAATCGAAGTCCACACCAATGTCTATCACCATGACATCTGCCCCAACATGACGTGCAAGGACGTTTATCCCTGCCCCGCCTCCCAGGAAATTAAATACCATCTGTGGCGTGACCTCCTTCGGAAAGGCGGACACCCCCTCCTCTGCCACACCATGATCACCGGCAAATGTGAATATCGCCTTCTTCTCAAGCGTCGGTTCCATCTTTTCGGTGATGGCCACGACCCTCGCGGCAAACTCCTCAAGCTTTCCAAGACTGGCCTGGGGTTTCGTAAGGTTATCCAGCCTCTTCTGTGCCGCCTTGTAAAAGGATGGGTCGCAGGCCCTGATGGAGTTCAATGTTTCTTTTATTCTGGACATCTTAAGTCCTCCTCTGTATTTGATTTCTCTACTTTATCCTTGTCGTTATCCCGCTTACTACTAAGTAAACCTCGTCTGCGGCCTCTGCCATCTTCTGATTTGCAAAGCCTACAATATCACGAAACAGCCTGGCGAGGGGGTTATCAGGCACAATCCCCAGACCAACCTCATTGGAAACAATGATGAAGTTGGCATTTGAGACTCTGCAGGTGTTGATGAGATTATCAACTTCCCTATAGACAGTTTGTGAAACACTTTTTTCATCCGTGATACTTGTTTCTTGGAACGTTCCCGTTGTTTTTTTATGCATCAGATTCGAGATCCAGATCGTGAGGCAATCGAGCAATATCACATTATATTTGCTGTTATTTTTTATAATATCGCTGATATCCAGCGGTTCTTCGATGGTCGCCCAGCAATCGTCCCTATCGCTTCTGTGTTTTTTTATCCTTTCGGCCATCTCCATGTCGAGGGGCTGCGCCGTTGCGAGATAGGCCTTCTTGCCGGATATCGAACCGGCCAACTTTAATGCACTGGCGCTCTTTCCGCTCTTTGCACCACCTGTGATGAAGATCAGTTTTGAGATTTGAGTTCTAAACTGGGAGCCGCCCTTCTTTATCTCTTGTCCCTGATTCCTGATTCCTGCCTCCTGTCTTTTAGTACTCAATCCCCTTCCTCGCCTTTACCCCCCTGTCGAACGGGTGTTTTATCTTGAGCATCTCTGTTACATAATCGGTCATCTTGACCAGTTCTACAGGGGCGTCTCGCCCTGTAAGAACAACCTCAAGACCATCTGGCCTATCTTCCAGGAACACAACAAACTCCTCGAGCGAGAGCCATCCCCCGTTGATGACACTGTTTATCTCATCGAGGACGAGGAGATCT
>JAUXIU010000146.1 GCA_030620895.1 Deltaproteobacteria bacterium | reverse complement strand
GCCCCTCGTGGCATATCTGTTATCAGACTCAATCCATCATTCATAAAAGTCGCTGTGGAAAAGCTACAGACCAAAAAATTGCCTGTAAAGGTGAAGTTGACTGGAAAACCAGCAAAAGGATACAAAGTTAAAGAGATAAATATAAACCCTGATATGGTTGAGGTGCTCGGAATTAAAAGTCAATTGAGGAGGTTAAAGAGTATTGAAACCAGCCCACTTAATATAGAGGGTCTCACTTCTGATAAGAACACATCACTACCTATAGAAAAACCTAAAACCAGATTAAGTAAAATATCACCGGATGCTGTGGATGTTACTGTTATCATAGAAGAGATAAAAGGGGGAAAATGAATGTGAAAAAGCTTTTCGGAACAGATGGTGTCAGAGGTGTTGCTAACATACATCCTATGACGGTTGAGATTGCAACACAGCTCGGAAGGGCCGTTGCTTATGTCTTTAAAAAGGAAAATAGGCGCCACAGGATTGTTATAGGAAAAGATACGCGCCTATCCGGTTATATGCTTGAAAGTGCAATGACGGCAGGGATATGTTCTATGGGTGTAGATGTAATGCTTGTAGGGCCTCTACCCACACCAGGGATAGCATTTATTACAGCGAGCATGAGGGCCGATGCTGGTGTTGTTATCTCCGCATCTCATAACCCTTACCAGGATAACGGGATAAAGTTCTTTTCAAGAGACGGATTCAAGCTCCCCGATGATATCGAGCTTGAAATTGAGGATTTTGTTATGGGAAATAATGAGCAGGACCACATTCCAACGGCGGCTGAAATAGGCAAGGCATACAGAATAGATGATGCCATGGGAAGATATGTGGTCTTTGTAAAAAATACATTTCCAAAAGATATGACCCTGGATGGCCTCAAGATTGTGGTTGACTGCGCAAATGGCGCTGCATACAGGGTTGCTCCTGAGGTCTTTTATGAGCTAGGTGCAGAGATTATTACTGTGGGTGTAAACCCGGATGGTGAGAATATCAATGATGGATGCGGCTCTCTAAATCCTGAGGTTGCTGCAAAGGCCGTTAAAGAAAACGGTGCGGATATAGGTGTGGCAATTGATGGTGATGGTGATAGGTGCATCCTGATTGATGAACTTGGGACTGTGCTTGATGGAGATTACCATATGGCAATATGTGCCGACAGGATGTTAAGGAAAAATACTCTTAAAGGAAATACTCTTGTTACAACCGTGATGAGTAATACAGGGCTGGATGAAGTGGTAAGGAAGGCCGGTGGTAATTTGATAAGAACCAGGGTTGGCGACAGGTATGTTGTAGAAGAGATGTTGAGAGGCGGCTACAATTTTGGTGGAGAGCAATCAGGACACCTGGTATTCCTAGATTACACAACGACTGGAGATGGTATAATCTCAGCCCTCCAGATCCTTTCAGTAATGAAGAGAGAAGGCAAAAGTCTTTCAGATATGGCTAGCATAATGCGTCCATATCCGCAGGTTCTCTTAAACGTGAAAGTGAGAGAAAAGAAGGATATTATGGGTATTCCAAGGATAGCTGCATTGTTGAAGGATGCAGAATCAGAGCTTAAGGACAGTGGGAGGGTATTTATACGCTATTCAGGGACAGAGCCCCTTCTGCGCTTAACTATAGAAGGAACAGACAAGGAGAGGATAACGAAGATGGGGAAGGAACTGGTCAATGCTATAGAGGAGGAACTGGGATAGCAAAAAACCGTGGTTCGTGGGTCGTGTATAGTGTGTCGTAACTCGAACCACAAATCCACGAATCACGATTCACGAACCACGATACACGAACTGGGAGGGTAGATGGCTCGGTTATCAGTAAACGTCGATCATGTTGCGACATTAAGACAGGCCAGGTTGGCTGCAGAACCGGACCCTGTGACAGCTGCAACGCTCGTTGAAATCGCAGGTGCAGATGGTATAACAGTGCACTTGAGGGAAGATAGAAGGCATATACAGGACAGGGATCTTATAATGCTCAAGAAGATGATAAAAACATCCCTCAATCTTGAAATGGCTGCGACGCCAGAGATGTTGAAGGTCGCACTTACCATTAAACCTGAAATGATAACAGTTGTACCTGAGAAGAGAAAGGAATTGACCACAGAAGGTGGCCTCGATTTGAGATTGCATAGGGGGAAGGATCAACTGAAGAGGTTCATTGCAAGCCTTAAAGATGCTGGTATAATAGTGAATCTTTTTATAGACCCCGACCCGGAACAGATAAGGAATGCCCACAAACTCGGTTCGAATGGTGTAGAGATCCACACGGGAAGGTATGCAGATAAGAAAGATAAGACCTTAAAGGAGAAGGAACTCAAACGTATATATAATACCGCTGTATTGGCGGACAGACTGGGCATGGCTGTCCACGCAGGGCACGGTCTTGACTATCAAAATGTTTCAAGAGTAGTACAGATAGAAGAGATAAAAGAGTTTGCAATTGGTTTTTCCATTATAGCCAGGAGTGTAATTGTAGGTATCGAAAGGGCGGTAAAAGATATGTTGGAACTTGTAAGGTAGTCCTTTCCCGATTACGTCATGCGAAAAATACTGAATTAAGAATAAAGAATTATGAATTATGATTGAAGAATTCAACAAATTGACGATTGAAGATTGAAAAAAAGAATAACGAATTATGAATTAGGGATTGAGGATTTTTTTACCCATTATTCCTAATTCATTATTCATACTTCGGTATTTAGATGATTAAGGGAATAGGTATAGACATAGTTGATGTCAAACGGTTCGAAGGTGTAGTAAGTAGACATGGAGAAAGGTTTATTGGTCGAGTCTTTACGGAAGGAGAATCCCTTTATTGTAAAAAGAAACACCGTCCCGGGATACATTTTGCCGCCCGTTTTGCAGCTAAAGAGGCTGTTATCAAGGCCATTGGCAGGACAATACCCTTCAGGGATATTGAGATTATAAGGGAAGAGGCAGGAAGGCCGTTATTGAATGTGAGGGGTTATGAGGATGATTGTGTTTGGCATCTGTCCATAACCCACGATGGCAATTATACCCTTGCCTATGTAGTCATGGAGGTTAATATTGAAGCTGGTTGATACTTTCACAATGCAGAAAATAGACCATAAGGCCAGCAGGTATTTCGGTATAAAGGAACTGGTACTCATGGAGAATGCCGGTGTAGGCGTGGCGGATATTGTAGCCAGGGAAGTTACCGGGGAAAATAGAAGGATTACAGTCCTTGCAGGAAAAGGGAATAACGGCGGCGATGGCTTTGTGGCCGCCAGGCACCTGGCCAATAACGGTTTTGATGTTT
Organism: Deltaproteobacteria bacterium; assembly: GCA_030620895.1. Taxonomy (GTDB): domain Bacteria; phylum Desulfobacterota; class GWC2-55-46; order S146-70; family JAUXIU01; genus JAUXIU01. Next base: position 292 of record JAUXIU010000146.1, on the reverse strand, counting down.
CTGTAGTTTTACTTGCAGATATATCGGATGTCAAGGGCAATGCAAGGACGAATATGGACATTTGGGTAAAGATGGGTGGTGGTCTTAGTCCACTTAAAAGGTCGGGGGAGATAAAAAGACATCTCTCTGCACTGAAACATTCCGCGTTAATCGTGGATGCGATATTTGGTACTGGTCTAGCTTCAAATGTAAGGGGACACTATGCCAAACTGATCGATACAATTAATGAACTTTCAAGACCTGTGGTTTCAATAGATGTGCCTTCTGGTATTGATGCATCCACGGGAAGGGT
>JAUXIU010000184.1 GCA_030620895.1 Deltaproteobacteria bacterium | reverse complement strand
GGAATTATCAAAGACCATCTGTCATCTGTTACCCCTGCCCCACGAATAGTCGTTCTGGCCACGGGCGATCCGAACTTCTTCGGCATCGCGGATTTCCTTACAAAAAGATTTTACAAGGATGAGATAGAGATCATCTCTAATGTCACAACCATGCAGGAGGCCTTTGCAAGGATAAAGAAGAGCTGGAATAATGCCAGGTTCTTGAGCGTTCATGGAAGGGCTATTGACATGGATGAGGTGGTGAATGAGATATCGAAATACGAAAGGATAGGGATATTTACAGATAATAAGAATACCCCTCAAAAGGTTACAAAGGCATTACTAGATACGGGCATCAAGGACTACAAGGCATATGTATGCGAGAACCTGGGAACAGAGGGGGAAGCGGTCACAGAGGGCACATTGCAGGAGATTTCAAAGAAGAGGTTCTCTCAGCTGAATGTACTTGTGCTTATAAGTGATAAAGGAAAAGGAATGAGAGGCCTAATAAGAACCCGAAACCCGAAACCCGAAACCCGGAAACACCATCTTGGCATCCCGGATTCGGGATTCAGTCACCCCAAAGGGATGATTACCAAGGAGGAGGTCAGGGTTATCAGCCTCTCAAAATTAAGACTTGGGGAAGATAGCATCCTATGGGATATAGGTGCCGGATGCGGCTCCCTATCGATAGAGGCTGCACACATAGCAAGGGGTGGAAGGGTCTTTGCCATCGAGAAGGAAAGATCCAGAGTTGCCTATATAAAGAGGAATAAAAAGATGTTTGCCTCAGCCAACCTTGAAATCATCCGCAAGGATGCCGTAAATGGCCTGGATGATCTGCCAAACCCGGATGCCATATTTATCGGTGGCGGTGGGAAAGATATCACAAGTATCCTTGAGATATGTTCAGAGAGGATAAGAAGGGGGGGCAGGATAGTCATAAACGCCGTTACCCTTGAGACCCTGGCAAGGGTTACCGAGTTCTTTAAGAAATCCAGATGGACCATGGAAACCATCTCTGTAAATATCGCAAAGACCAAAGGCATCTCCGCTAAAAGTCCACGGAGTTCAACTCTCAACATATTCAATGCCCATAATCCGGTCTTCATCATTGTGGGAGAAAAGCCTTGAAGGCATCCACACAACCAGTCCTGTATGGTGTAGGCATCGGGCCCGGTGATCCGGAGTTAATGACCCTGAAGGCGGTAAGGGTCCTAAAGGGGGTTGATGTTATTGCGGTACCAAAGTCAAAAGAGGAGGCAACGAGCCTCGCACTCGACATAATAAGAGGTGTTATAGATTTAAAGGATAAGGAAGTAGTTGAGTTGATATTCCCGATGAAGAGGAACCAGAAGGAACTCGTCGAGGCATGGGAGGAGTCCAGGAGGCAGGTCATTGAGCGATTGGAGGGGAGCAGGGACGTGGCCTTCATCACAATTGGAGACCCGCTCTTTCACAGCACTTTCATCTATCTATTGGAAGCCCTTTGCAGGGAAAGTCCTGAAGACCGCTTTTATAATATTGAGGTTATACCGGGTGTCTCTTCCATCAACGCCGCATCGGCGTTATCCTGCACCCCTCTGGCAAAGTCAGGCGAGAGGATGGCCATCATACCTGCAACGTATGGATACGAGAAACTCAAGGAAACCATCGAAGAGTTCGACACAGTCGTCCTTCTGAAGGCAAACAAGGCAATCGACGGGATAATTACCGTCCTCGAAGAATCCGGCCTAAAAGAGAATGCGGTCTTTGTATCAAGGGCCGGTTTAGCGGGAGAGAGAGTCACGAGGGACCTGGATTCTTTGAAAGGCAAGGAACTCGATTACTTTTCAATAATAATCATAAAGAAGGGACGGTGAAAAACCATCAAAGAGCTATAGATGTCCAATGTCTATACCCAAAAAGCCATTGTTAACAGACTGCACGCCTTGACCCCGCCCTGTGGGCGGGGTATCTTGACCTTTTCGAGAAGAAAGGGATATCGACTAAAGAGGAAGTGATTAAGGAGATACAGAGGTTGAGGGTGGATGCTGAAACGAAGAAAATATGAGCAACCAGTACTGCCTGAAAGTGTGGATTGACAGGCCATGTGAGAAATTGTAAATTTTAACCAATAATGGGCAAAAGAACTAGGTATGTATGTTCCCAGATTTGATTTAACTAAGAGGAGGTGTACCATGAAGAGAATAGACCGAGTTATATTAGCATTGCTTACAATAGGGATATGGGTTTTTATCTTTACTTATGTATTTTCACCAAACCTTACAAAGGCACAAGATCCTTTCTTTGACACCGATGATTTTGGGATGCAAGAGGATGTTTTTTCTAGAGATATTGAGGGTACTGTCAGTGGTTATATTTTCAATGGAAATATAACGATACAGTCAATGCCTATAGGTGAAATAGAAATGGGAAGAATGAAATGTAAAGTAGTCATAAAATAACAATAGATTTCTTTCTTTTTTCATCTGTCCTTGTACTTCTATATATTTATTTTCTGGGGACAAATTCCAGGGACACTTCCCTTGTTTATCTTTACATATGAGGCTCATTAAATGACCTTCACATATGCCTAGGGTATGGGACAGAATTATGGGGACACAATAATTATTTTTTGAGACTGTATTAGTGGAGTTATAATCTCTTGTTATAACAACGATTGCACGAGTAGTTGCTCCAGGCATCCCCCACCACATAACTCAGCGTTGAAACAATGGCAGGGCGAAAGAAGAAGGGACAACAAAAATAGGTATGGATGTCCCCATATTTTAAAGGGAGGTCTCAAAGATGCGGAACAGAAAATCTTGGAGATGCTTAGTTCTACTGCTGGTCTTGAACCTTTATCTCGTATCATGTGTTAGTAATAAGC
>JAUXIU010000122.1 GCA_030620895.1 Deltaproteobacteria bacterium | reverse complement strand
TGAATGGGAGGTGTAGATGAAGGTACTGATAAGCGATAATCTATCAGGCCGCTGTGTTGAGATTTTAAAGGATGTCCCCGGTGTAGAGGTTGATGTAAATACAAAACTCAAACCTGACGAACTGAGGGTGGCAATAAAAAACTATCACGCCCTCATTGTAAGGAGCGCCACAAAGGTTACCAGGGATATTATAGATGCCGCCGATAACCTGAAGGTCATTGGCAGGGCCGGCATAGGTGTAGATAACATAGATACCATGGCAGCAACTATGAAGGGTATAGTGGTTATGAATACGCCAGGCGGTAATACGACAACCACAGCGGAACATGCCCTCTCTATGATGATGTCGCTGGCCAGAAAGATACCTCAGGCTACCGCCTCCATGCAGAGGGGGGAATGGGAAAAGAAGAAATTTCAGGGAACAGAACTTTTCAGTAAAACCCTCGGCATCCTTGGTGTTGGTAATATAGGCAGCATAGTTGCCAACAGGGCGATCGGCCTCAAGATGAATGTTATAGCATACGATCCATTTCTGAGTGAGGATGCAGCGGATATGCTGGGCATAGAGCTGGTATCGCTTGATGAGCTCTATAAAAGGAGCGACTTCATATCTATACATGTGCCATTAACAAACGAAACAAAGAACATGATTAATGCAACGGCTTTTTCCAAGATGAAGAAAGGGGTTAGGATAATAAACTGTGCCAGAGGTGGAATAGTTGATGAGCATGACCTTGTTGATGCAATAAAGTCAAAGATTGTATCCGGTGCAGCTCTTGATGTATTTGAAAAAGAACCTCCTGCACCGGACAATCCACTCCTCGAATTAGAAGAGGTTATTACAACACCACACTTAGGGGCATCAACAGCAGAGGCACAAGAAAATGTAGCTATAGCAATAGCCAGGCAGATAGCAGATTATCTTCTGAATGGCACGATAAAGAATGCTGTAAATGTGCCATCTGTGCCATCAGAGCTACTCGTAAAGCTAAAGCCTTACCTTATACTCGCTGAAAAACTCGGCATATTTCAAGGACAGATACTAAGAGGAGGTATCGAGGAGGTTTCTATTGAGTACAGCGGCGATGTGGTTGATTACGATGTGGCACCAATGACAGTCTCAGTCTTGAAAGGCCTCCTGGACCAGATGATGGACCAGCAAGTAAACTTCGTTAATGCCCCAATAATTGCAAAGGAAAGAGGGATAAAGGTAGTGGAAGTAAAAAGCTCAAGGGCCATAGACTTTGTCAGCAGCATAACGATAAAGATTAAGACAAATAAAGAAGAAAAACTTGTTGAAGGCGCTCTCTTCGGAAAGAAGGAACCAAGGATTGTAAGGATAGATAAGTTCTTCCTTGATGCAGTGCCTGAGGGATACCTGCTCATCCTCCATAACGGGGATAAACCCGGAGTTATAGGAAATGTAGGTGCATTGCTTGCAGAAGAGAATATAAATATCGCAAGACTACATCTGGGCAGGCAGACCGTGGGAGGAGAAGCGGTTTCCATTTGGAATGTAGACACTCCAATCTCTGATGACCAGCTCTCAAGATTGCTTGAGCTACCAAATATAATCTCAGCAAAAACAGTAAGGCTGTAATAGAAAAAATTGACTATTGAAAATTGAAGATTGAAAATACTTCAAATACTAAAAACAACCGCCAATCTTCAGTCTGACTAAAAAAATACAAAAACTCTGAACGTGCTAAAAGGTAAAAACATATCACTTCCACAAGGGGCAAAGGATATCCTTCCTGATGAGGCAGAAAAGATAGGTCTCGCTGAGGAGATAATCCTCTCAACCTTTAAAAGATGCGGTTTCAAAAGAATTATTCTCCCTCTTGTTGAATATATCGATGTGCTTTCACTTGGTATGGGCTCTGACCTTAAGGAGAAGGTTTTTAAATTCATCGAACCTTCTACCGGTAGGGTAGTAGCAATAAGTCCGGACATAACTCCGCAGGTTGCAAGGGTCGTCGCTACACGGATGAGAGACATTCCGCTCCCGTTAAAACTCTGCTATAATAGGAGCGTGCTCCGTCTTCAAGATACAAGCAGCGGTAAATCAAAAGAGGTGCTCCAGATAGGGGCAGAATACCTAACCGAGAAACAGACTTTTCAGAGAGATGCAGAGATAATAATAGTTGCCATAGAGGCCTTGAAGGCACTTGGGCTCAAGGACTTTAAGATAGACATAGGTGATGTAAGCTTTGTCAGGGGTATAATAGACAACCTGTCCATAGATGAGATGGAAAGAAAAAGGGTTAAAGATGCCATCGCATTGAAAGATGTATCTGCATTAGAGAGATTACTATCTAAGCTAGGAGGGAAACTTAAAAAGAATACCAGAGAACTAATTATGTCTATACCAGGCTTCTTTGGAACCGAGGATGTGGTTCATAGGGCAATGGATATGGCACCAGCAGGGGTAACAAAGGATGCACTGAAAAATCTAATCTCTGTACTTGATATAATAGACAAGAAAGGGTTAAAGGACTTTATAACTATAGACCTCGGTGAGATAAGGGGCTTTGACTACTATACAGGCATTATATTCGAAGGCTTCGCACACGGTGTAGGAAAGGCAATCTTAAATGGCGGGCGGTATGATAATCTCATGGCAAAATACGCTTACAACTGCAGCGCAACCGGTTTTGCATTTGACATAGAAAACCTGGTAATTGCAATGGATATAGGGACTTAAATGGTTAAAAATGTAGCCATTATAGGGACCCAGTGGGGTGATGAGGGTAAGGGTAAGATAGTCGATATCCTCTCTGAATATACCGATATAGTCGTTAGATTCCAGGGAGGTAACAACGCCGGTCATACTGTGAAGGTGGGTGAAGACGTATTTATACTCCACCTTATACCTTCAGGCATCCTCCACCCCGGAAAAATATGTGTAATAGGAAATGGTGTTGTTATAGACCCTCAGGCGCTCTTGGAAGAGATAGATACCCTGAAAAAAAATGGGCATTTCCTTGATGACTCTGCCCTTCTCATAAGCGAAGATGCGCACCTCATAATGCCTTACCATAAAAAACTTGACCAACTCAAAGAAAAGATTAAGGGCACATCGAAGATAGGAACCACTGGAAGGGGTATAGGGCCTGCTTACGAAGACAAGGTTGCAAGGTGCGGTATACGCTGCAGGGATCTACTGAATGATCGTGTCATGCGCGAAAAGATTAAAAAAAACCTTCTCGAAAAGAATCACCTGATCAAAAACATCCTGCACGAGGATGGATTTGAGGTGTATGAGATATACCACCAATATAACGAATATGCCGAGAGGATTAAGGGATATATAACCAACACCTCACTCTTTCTGAATCAAGCTATAAAGAACGGAAAGAGGATACTATTTGAAGGCGCGCAGGGGACACTGCTCGATGTTGACCTCGGTACCTATCCATATGTAACATCCAGTAATACCGTCGCTGGAGAAGCCGCTACCGGGAGCGGTATAGGCCCAACGAGGATAGAGAGAGTTATAGGTATAACTAAGGCATATACCACAAGGGTTGGAGGAGGGCCATTTCCCACAGAACTCAATGATAAAAATGGCAAAGCATTGCGGCTAAAGGGTGAAGAATATGGTGCTACGACAGGCAGGCCCAGGAGGTGCGGCTGGTTTGACAGTGTGGCAGCAAGATACTCCACAAGGGTTAACGGCCTGGATGGTCTTGTAATTACAAAACTTGATGTCCTCGATGAGTTCGACAAGATATTCATATCTACAGCATATAAATATAAAGGGAGCATATTGGAAGAGTTCCCGTCCGATAGCTTTATACTGGATGAATGCGAACCGGTATATGAGATAATGAATGGTTGGAAATCCAATACGACAGATATAAAGGAATTCAGCGGTCTTCCAAAAGAGGCTCAAGATTATATAAGGCGCATCGAAGAACTGACAGGAGTCGAAGCCATAATGATATCCGTAGGTGCAAAACGTAAAGAGGCTATAATGATAAAGAATCCGTTTGAAGAGTGAAATAGGAATGGTTTGCATGGTTAACATAGTTTGTACGGTTCACATGGTTTAAAAATACTGAACAAAGTAAACAATATAAATCAAGCAAACAAAGTAAACATTCAACTCGCAACACACAAGCCGTAACTCGCAACCCGAAACCCGAACTATGTT
>JAUXIU010000040.1 GCA_030620895.1 Deltaproteobacteria bacterium | reverse complement strand
TTATTCGGAATGATGTCTGAATGGGTCATCGGTCGCAATACCAGAAGGGAACCTATAGGGGCCTTTGAAAAGATAGAATTCCCATTGGGCAGGGAGATTGGGGCATGGGGTGTAGCTGGCCCATTCTTTCTCTATGCCTATTATGCAGTAATCACCGCCTGGGTTGTCTTCTTTGTTATCGCCTCTGTATTCAAACTCTATTTTGGTGTTAATACCATGGAGTTTTTCCTGGATTTCCTCTCCAGTCCCTGGATATTCATAATCCACGCAGGTGTAGTCATAATCACCAGTGCGATCCTGGCCATGGGTGTAAAGAAGGGTATTGAAAGGGCCTGTAAATTCATGATCCCTACCCTCTTTGTCCTTCTGATTATTGTGGTCATCCGCTCTCTTACCCTCCCTGGTGCCGCCGCTGGTGTTGAATTTTTCATGAAACCCAGATGGGAGTATCTTATCAACCCTGCTACATGGATTGCTGCCCTGGGCCAGGTCTTCTTTACCTTAAGTCTGGGGATGGGTGCCATGATTATCTATGGTTCATATCTTAAAGATAGTTGGGGGATTCCCAGAAACTGCATTGCAACAGCTCTTGGCAATACGTCCTCTTCCCTCCTTGCCGGTTTTGCAATCTTTCCAGCGGCCTTTGCCCTGGGGATGGGCAATGCTGTTGCAGGTGAAAGCAGTATAGGTTTAACATTTCTTGTATTGCCCGAGCTATTTCAGAAGATGCCGGGTGGGTGGTTCTTTGGCGGTCTCTTCTTTTTACTTCTAACCTTTGGTGCCATCTCCTCTGCCATTAGCATTCAGGAACCTTCAATCGCCTGGCTGGATGAAGAACTTAAATGGCATCGGAAAAAGAGCGCTCTTGTCACTGGAATAATCCTCTGGCTCCTGGGGCTCCCTTTTATCATCAACGGTTTTGTAAGAGGTGGCCTAGGTGCCAAACTGGCCCTCCTGGACAAAATGGATGTCATTATAGGACAACTGGCGCTACCTTTATTTGGGCTGATAGCCATCGTTGCGGTGGGCTGGTTTATGAAGGAGGAGGGTTTTAAGGAGGTAAACAAGAATGCCGTATTAAAACTGGGCAATATGGGGAGGCTCTGGCTTAAATATGCTGTACCATTCTTTGTGTTTTTATTATTTCTGATTACACTTATAAAGACCCTTCAAGACAGGGTATCCGGATTCCCTGCTATCATCCCCGAAACCAAACTCGTTGAATTCCTGCCAACAGGCATCGATTTTTCTACAATCATTATGATACTTACTATGTGTGTCATAATATGGGGAGGGTTCATCTACTTTACCTACAAGGTACTTTTAGTAGAAAGGCGTAAGAATCAGACATCCTTGTAATAAATAGATACGCATACAGAGCGTCAGAACAAAGCAGACCAAGGCACGACGAAGGGGAGGAGTGAGGCGTACTCTGTAGTACGCTGCAACGACGAGCCGAGGAGAAACACAGGTATGCCAAGTTATGACGCTCTGTTCTGAGGATTAATATGGATATCACTTTCCTATCAAACACTACATTCGGATGGATCTTTGTCATAGGTATCATAGTCTGTGGCTATTCAATATTCGTATATATACAGAGGAAGGCCGAGAGGAAAAAATAAGCTCGGGTTGCGTGTTTCGAGTTACGAGTTCAACCCATAACGTAACCTTTGATTTATTATAATCTGGGTTTACGCCTTGCTATCGGCAGAATTACTGACCTGCCTTCCCATCTTCTTGAGTTTATTTTTCCTATGCCTTATAATCAGGTTTCTCATAACAAAATAGATCACGATTGCGAAGGATGAAGCTACAATTACACTCCCCGAAAGAAATACAATAAACGCCCATTTAATACCACCAAAGATATCCTGTGTTTGCACGGTGGCAACAATAGAACTCCTCTCCTCCCAGAAGATTAACCCACCAACCGTCGAACTTAGGGTCCAGAATAGAGGAGTTGTAACAGGGTTCATTATAAAACTACCCAGGACAGCAGCAACCTTATTAGCCCTTACAATATAAGAAACCCCCAGTGCCAGTATTGCACCCAATCCGAATGTCGGAAGTATTCCGGCCGCAACACCTATCGCCGCACCAAGGGCAATCTTCTCTGGCGTATCGCTCTGCCTCAGTATCTTAAGATATAGGAGCCTGGTCTTTCTCCTTGCCCTTGCAAGGAAGCTATCCTTGCGATTATTTCCCTTATTAATCATAACTCTTCTGAAACTTTAGCCCCTTTCTTCATGAGAAACCTTTTATCTTATACTATTATAAATACCACAGATGAGAGCAAAACTGTTGAAAAAACTCACCTTCGCTTAATGTTTCCACCTTGAAGACGGTGTTTAAAGAAAGAAAAGAGACGTGCTGCACGGCCGGATTGCTAGGGACAATCCCCTACCCACTTACGTGGGAACCCCGACGGATTTTGTTAGAGGTCTGAGGTTGGAGGCAATAAAACCGTCCGAGGATGGAGGATTGAGGAGGGAGGCAAAAACCTCTAACCTCTATCCTCTAACCTCAAACGTTTTCCTTCCGGCCTCAAGCCTCTTTCCTCAATCCTCAAACTGCGTAGACAGTCCCCGAATGAATTTCTGATAGACACTAATTACAATCTCCGCCTAAATAATTTCTCGATCTCAATCGCAATAAAGACAATTGATGACATGGCCAGGGTGAATATGAGCTCACTCAATGTTAGGGGTTTGGTTTTGAATATAGGCTGAAGTGAAGGTACGTATATCGTTGTCATCTGAAGGGCAAAGGTTAAAAGAACTGCCCCAAGGAGGGGTTTGTTTGACAATAGACCGCTTTTAAACAACGATTCCTCATCATTCCTTATGGCAAGGACATTTCCCATCTGACTTAGAGCGAGCACGGTAAAGACCATCGTCTGCCAATGGGCATTAGCTGTATTTATAGACCATGCCTGCGTAAAAATTGATACACCGCCCATTAAAAGTCCTACCCATAATATATGAGTGCCGAGACCGTGAGCAAATAGGCTCTCCCGAGGATGCCGCGGCGGCCTTTTCATGATGCCCCTCTCCTCCGGCTCCGCTGCAAGGGCAAGGCCGGGGAGTCCGTCGGTTACAAGGTTGATCCATAGTATGTGAATGGGCAGAAGGGGGATAGGAAGCCCGAAAAAAGGCGCCAGGAATATGGTTAGTATCTCACCGAAGTTGCTTGTCATCGTGTATTTGATGAATTTGCGTATATTGTCGAATATCCTCCTGCCCTCCTTGACCGCCCTTATAATCGTTGCAAAATTATCATCAAGCAGGATCATGTGGGATACCTCTTTTGAGACGTCCGTTCCTGTAATACCCATGGCGATCCCGATATCCGCCCTCTTTAAGGCGGGAGCATCATTAACACCGTCCCCTGTCATGGCTACAAACTGCCCTTTGTCTTGGAGGGCCTTAACAATCTTAAGTTTCTGCTCAGGAGAGACTCTTGCATAAACACTGATATGCTCGACGCCTTCTTCGAATTCTTCAAGGGGGAGTTTCTCAAGCTCCCTTCCGGTCATTACCTCCTTTGAGGTGTCCTCGATAAGACCGAGCCTCCTTGCTATTGCCCTCGCCGTAATGGGATGGTCGCCAGTTATCATCACAGGCTTTATCCCGGCACTTTTACATATTGCTATCGCCTCCTTTGCCTCTTCTCTCGGCGGATCTATTATACCCACAAGACCTAAAACGGTAAGCCCGATCTCCACGTTTTCCGGAGACATGTCCAGAGGCATATTTTCCCATCTCTTCATGGATATGCAAAGTACCCGCAGACCATCGGCGGCCATCCTGTCGTTCAACCTGAGTAGCTCATCCATATCCAGGGGTTTTACTCCATCACTAGTCAAAATCCCATGCGACCTTTCAGTTAAGACCTCGATGGCCCCCTTTGTAATGGATATAAAATTACCATCCGCCTCTGGCCATCTATGGAAGGTAGTCATACATTTTCTGTCAGAATCAAATGGTATCTCAGCGACCCTCGGAAAATCCTTCTCAAGCGATCTTTTATCGAGACCGTTGTCTACAGCGGCTTTATACAGGGCAACCTCCGTGGGGTCGCCTATTACACTGCCGTCGTCACCCATATAGGCGTCATTGCTTATCGCCATGGCCGCCATAAATGTATGTGCAGGGGTACCTGTCTCTACCTGAAGGATTTTGCTGAAGGCAGGTTCTTTGACCTTTATGAGCCGACCGTCAACGTAGAACTCCTCTACGGTCATCTTGTTCATGGTCAGGGTACCGGTCTTATCAGAGCATATGTAAGTTACGGAGCCGAGGGTTTCAACTGCAGGGAGCTTTCTTATCAAGGCGTTCTGTCTGACCAGTTTTCTAGCGCCGAAGGCGAGTGAGATGGTTACAACGGCTGGGAGGGCTTCTGGGATTGCCGCAACGGCGAGGGAGATGGCCGTAAGGAGCATAAGCAGCGGGGGCTCCCCCCTGAAGACACCTATGCCGAAGACTATTGCGCATATGGCAAGGATGGCTATGGCGAGTCTCTGACCGAAACTTGCAAGCCTCTTTTGAAGCGGTGTCTTTACCTCCTCTTCCTCCTGAAGCATGGTGGCGATCTTGCCAAGTTCCGTATCCATTCCCGTTGCCACAACTATCCCTTTACCTCGACCATAGGTAACAAACGTTCCATTATACGCCGAATTCTTCCTGTCTCCGAGGGGCAGATCCCTTTCATGCATAACCTTTGTGTGTTTTTCCACAGGTATGGATTCCCCAGTGAGGGCCGCTTCCTCTACCTTTAACTGAGCGGCCTCTACGAGTCTCATATCCGCCGGAATAACCCTCCCGGCCTCAAGGAGGACGATGTCGCCAGGGACAAGGTCCGAGGCCGGGATGTTAGAAGGCTTGCCATTTCGTATGACGACGGCGGTTGGCGCCGCCATCTTCTTAAGGGCTGCCATGGCCTTCTCCGCCCTGTATTCCTGGACAAAACCTATGACGGCGTTGAGGACGATGATTACCACTATGGCTATGGTATCTGACACTTCCCCGATAACCCCGGAGACAACCGCAGCAACGATAAGAACGATGATCATGAAATCCTTGAATTGATCAAGGAACATCATGAGAGTGGTCCTCTTCTTTTTTTCTTTCAGTTCGTTCGGGCCGTACTCTTCGAGCCGCCTCCCTACTTCTCCCAGGCTTAATCCCTGGAAACCCGTCTTTAATGCTTCCAGGATATCTTCTGTCTTCATCTGATACCAGTGCACTGTTATCCTATAGACCTCCCGCCTATTAAGTCTTAAGTTCCACTACCGAAACTCTTAATAAATCCAAAATCCAGATATTCATACTGTATAGTGAACAGGATGCACGCCTTGACCCCGCCTTGTAGGCGGGGTCAAGGCGTGCTAATGTAATGTAAACTTCCTTGCTGTCAAGATACCCCGCCCTGTGGGCGGGGTATCTTCACTAATCTACCTGTCTTTAAACAGTTTATCTTACACCTCCTAATAAAAAAAAACCTCTGCCATAATACTAAGTATAATGACAAAGGTCTCGCTTGTTAGGTTTACCTAACCACCGGTGCCGGCCTGCCTTAAGCAGACGTGTTGACGACATCCGCTGATAAAGCTACTCCCCTTTGTAGAAACTCCATCTAGATTTACCAATCTTTGACTTATTAAACCTGAAATGATGTCTTGCTGTCAAGTTACTTTTACATAGGCTAAGTATCTCTCTATTATTAGACAATTGTTACAGACAATAAAATTTGAAATCTCACATTCAGTGTAAGATTTCAACCCCTTTTTCTTTACTAACCTTTACGAGAGAGCGTCCAATGCCGCATTGAAGGTTGTGCTGGGACGCATTGCTTTCGCAGTCTTTTCCTGATCCGGGTAGTAATAGCCACCCATATCAACGGGTTGTCCCTGGGCCGCGTTCAGCTCTTCAACAATTTTTGCCTCATTATCTCCAAGCTCCTTCGCCAGTTTGGCAAAACGTGTTTGAAGGTCCTTATCTCTGGTCTGCTCAGCCAATGCTTGCGTCCAGTATAAAGCGAGGTAAAAATGGCTCCCCCGGTTATCCAGCTCATTGACCTTACGGGAGGGCGACTTGTTGCACTCCAGAAACTTGCAGGTTGCCTGACCAAGTGTCTTGGCAAAGATTTTGGCTTTTTCATTGCCGGTAGTATTGCCCAGATGTTCCAATGATTCCGCAAGGGCCAAAAATTCACCAAGGGAATCCCATCTTAGATGCCCTTCTTCTAGAAACTGCTGGACATGTTTGGGCGCCGAGCCACCCGCGCCCGTCTCAAACAGTCCGCCGCCGTTCATAAGGGGCACGATTGACAGCATTTTTGCGCTGGTATTCAATTCAAGTATCGGGAAAAGGTCTGTGTTATAGTCACGCAATACGTTGCCAGTAACTGAAATAGTATCTTTACCCTCCCTCATTCTCTCAACTGAGAATCTAACTGCTTCTGCTACGGGCATAATATGGATCTCCAGGCCAGACCTATCGTGGTCTTTCAAGTATTTATTTACTTTTTCGATAAGCTGCGCATCGTGGGCCCTGGTTTTATCCAGCCAGAAAATCGCGGGTGCTCCAGTTGCTCTTGCCCTGGTGACGGCAAGTTTTACCCAATCCTGTATCGGCAGGTCCTTTACCTGGCAGCTCCGCCAGATATCCCCTTCTTCTACAGTCTGTTCGTGGATTGTGTTCCCTGAAGCGTCAATAATACGAATCGTTCCGTTTCCCTGTGCTTGGAATGTCTTGTCGTGAGAGCCGTATTCCTCTGCCTTTTGCGCCATCAGACCCACGTTTGGAACAGTTCCCATCGTTGCCGGATCAAAGGCGCCGTGTTTTTTACAATTATCTATAGTTTCCTGGTATAGGCTTGCGTAACTGTGGTCAGGGATTACTGCTTTTGTATCGTGAAGCTTGCCGTCAGGCCCCCACATTTTCCCTCCATCACGAATCATAGGAGGCATGGATGCATCGATAATCACATCACTGGACACATGCAGGTTTGTGATCCCTTTGTCTGAGTTCACCATCGCAAGTTCGGGACGATTTGCATAAACGGCTTGAATGTCCGTTTCGATCTCTGCTTGTTGAGCTTCAGGCAGGTTCTTGATTTTTACATAAAGGTCGCCCAGGCCGTTGTTAAAATCAACGCCAAGCTCTGCAATGACTGATGCATGTTTTTCAATAACGTCTTTATAGAAGACCTTAACACAATGACCAAAAATGATCGGGTCAGAGACTTTCATCATTGTGGCTTTCAAATGCAGGGAAAATAACACGCCACTCTGTTTTGCGTCTTCTATTTGTTCTTCAAGGAATTTTGTCAGGGCCTTCTTGCTCATGAAGGTTGCATCAACAACTTCACCGGCCTGGAGCGGCAAGCTTTCTTTCAGAACGGTGACCTTGCCGTCCTGACCAACAAACTCAATTCTTGCGTCTGTAGCCTCAGCCATCGTGGCAGACTTCTCGTTGGAAAGGAAGTCTCCACTACTCATCGTTGCGACATGTGTCTTCGAGTCCGAGCTCCATGCACCCATTCTGTGGGGGTTCTTTTTAGCATACTGTTTTACCGCGACTGCCGCTCTACGATCAGAGTTCCCCTCTCTTAAAACCGGGTTGACGGCGCTTCCCAGCACCTTTGCATATTTGGCTTTAATCTCTTTCTCTGCGTCGTTTTTCGGCTCCTCCGGATAGTCCGGAAGGTCGTAACCTTTTTCCTGCAATTCCTTGATTGCGGCTTTCAACTGTGTGATAGAAGCACTGATATTTGGCAGTTTGATAATATTGGCCTCTGGTGTCTTTGCAAGCTCACCCAGCGCAGCCAGTTCATCAGGTATTCTTTGACTCTCGGTCAGATTATCTGGAAAGTTTGCGATAATCCTGCCTGCAAGAGAGATATTCCTTTTTTCAATCTCAATACCAGATCCCTTCGTAAAAACCTGGATGATAGGGAGTAAAGAGTATGTTGCCAGTGCAGGCGCCTCATCAGTTTTTGTCCAATTAATTTTTAGGGACATACATACCTCCTGTTTGTCTTATCAATACGTAAAATTGTTTTTACTTCAAAAAGCGTAAAAACATTAATCAGTTTCCAGGGGGTTTTTGCACTGGAAACAAGATTGAAAACTTTTATGGCCAATCGTCCCGAAAGGCGTCTCCTCGTTCCGGGCACAACCAGGGAACTATTTTTGTAATCACACTTTGTCAGATTCTTTTATGAATTACTTCTGCAGCCTCTCTACCAGCGTCGTTCATTGTCATT
>JAUXIU010000176.1 GCA_030620895.1 Deltaproteobacteria bacterium | reverse complement strand
GGCCTGACTTCAATCGGCCTTATTATCCTCTACGATAAGATACCCGGCTTTGAGTTCTATCACAGGATAAAATCTACATCGGCGTGGGGTGAATTCGTCTATCTGAACTTCTTCACATCCTTTGTCCTTCTCTTCATCCCCACCTTCCTCTTCGGCGCTACATTTCCTCTTGTATGTAAGTTATACAGCCAGCGGATTGAGAGGGTGGGCACAAAGATAGGGAATATCTATTCAGTCAATACTGTCGGTGGCATCCTGGGTTCCTTTGCAGGTGGTTTCATCCTGACCCCATTCCTTGGGATGCAGAATAGTATAGTCCTTATGGGATATACAAACCTCATACTCGGGGCCCTCTTCATCTTTTTCAATCCGTTTATAATGAACAGGACAAAGTATATCTACCTGTGTGCGGGCATCCTCCTCACCATCTTCATTACCATAATGCTCCCTGAAAATATGCCTAGATCGCTTCATAAAAGCTTTCTCACACATAACGAAAAGATAATATTCTACGATGAGGGTGCAACGGCCACGGTAATGATTGCAGAGAGGGAGGGACTGGGTATCACCTCCTCCAACAAACGTCTGTGGGTAAACGGCAATATGGCCACAGCCGCATTCTATGAGGGCCTCCAGATCAACAGGTTCCAGGGCGTCCTTCCCATGATCCTCCACTCCAATCCTAAAGATGTCCTTGTCATCGCTTTCGGCTCCGGGACAACATTCGGAACCCTGAGCCAGTTTGATGTAAAACATGTCGACAATGTGGAGATCTCTAAAACCGTAATTAAAGGGGCGTCTTATTTTAAAATGGAGAACAGGGATGTACTCAACAATCCAAAATCAAGGATAATCATTGACGATGGCCGTAGTTACCTCGAAGTTACCGCAAAGAAGTATGATGTTATTACAGAGGAACCGATGCATCCATCTCTTGCAGGTGTCGTAAACCTCTATACGAAGGAATATTACGAACTGGCAAAGTCCCACCTCAAGGAAGGGGGGATAATGTCGCAGTGGATCCCACTGTACAGTCTTTCAGTAGAGGATGTACGGATGCTGGTCAGGACCTTCCAGTCCGTTTTCCCGCACACAACCGTATGGATGGTCAATGCGGATATATTTATGATAGGTTCCCCCACCAGAATCAGTATAGATTATGGTCTTCTGGAAAAAAGGCTTGTGCCGTCAAATATAAAGACCCTCCTTAAGGAGATAGACCTTGAGGATCCCCTTGAACTACTCAATACATTTCTGATGAATGAAGATATGGTGCGTGTATACTCAAAAGGGGCACCGGTTATAGGCGATAATATGCCCCTTGTAGAATTTACAGGCCCAAAGAGCCTCAATATCAACACCATCTCACCGAATATTGCGGAGCTCCTTAAATATAGAGAGAGGGTAACACCCTATCTCGAGGTTCCTGCCCCGTTCAGAAAAGAAGAGATTGTTAAGAGAATGGAACCTAAGTTTCTTGCCAGTCGTTATAACCTCATCGGAAGGGCATACTTTGCTGCTGGTAACTTTAAGAAGGCAGCTGAGTATTTTAAAACCGCCCTCCAGATAGATCCTGGAGACAGAAACAGCCTCCATTACAAACATAAACTATTGCTCTTTTGGACATGAAGGTTCTATACTTCGGCACCTACTCCATTGGTGAAGGCTATCCAAGAAACAGTGTAATAATCCAGGGTTTACGTGAGAACGGAGTTGAGGTTATAGAGTGTCACGAAGATCTCTGGAGAGGTTCCAAGGACAAGATAAAAAGGGTTGGAGCAATCCCAGGCCTTCTCATTATCCTCCCTCGCCTTTTAAGGACATACATCTCATTAATATACAGGTTTATAAGATCTCCAGATTATGACATTATCATAGTAGGCTACACAGGGCAGTTTGATATCTTCCTTGCCAGGATCTTGAATCTTTTTAAAAAAAAGCCGGTAATCCTGGATGCCTTCATCTCGGTCTACGATACCATTGTGATGGACAGGTCCCTTGTGAACCCCGGTTCGATAAGAGCAAAACTCCTCTGGTGGCTCGACAGAACTGCATGCAGGTTTGCAGACCTCATCCTCCTCGATACCAGTGAACATATAAATTACTTTGTAAAAGAGTTTGGGCTCCCCAGAGAAAAATTTCTCAGGCTCTTTGTTGGGGGAGATGAGGTGGCAAATGAAAAAAGTTACAAGGTGCAAGTTTCAAGTAGCAAAGGTCGAAAAGACAGCACATTCAATGTCCTTTACTTCGGCACATATATTCCACTCCACGGTGTGGAATATATTATAAAAGCCGCAAAACGCCTTGAAGATGAAGAGGATATTTGCTTTACACTTATAGGGACAGGCCAGCTATTGGAAGAGACAAAAAAACTGGCATCTGATCTATCCTGTAAGTATATCAAGTTTATTGACAGGTGGGTTTCTTCAACAGAACTTGTTTCTTATATATCAAAGTCTGATGTATGTCTCGGCATATTCGGCATTACAGAGAAGACATCAAGGGTCATTCCCTGTAAGGTCTATGACTGTATGGCCTTTGGTAAGGCGATAATTACAGCAGATACACCGGCGATTAAAGAACTCCTTACTGACGGTGAAACAGTGGTCTTAGTTGATGCCGGCAATCCTGAGACTTTAGCAGAATCAATACTTAAACTTAAATTAGATAAAGCCTTATCCATGAACATCGGCAAAAGGGCAAAAGAGCTATATAACGAGAGATGTCTTCCCGATTCGATTAGCAGGGAGCTTGTTGCCACCATGAGAGAGATGAATTATCATTGATAGATTAACGGTAACGTATTATTAGATTTACTAAAATGATTACACGGATTAAAATCAGTTTCCCGGGGGGTTCACTGGAAACAAATTTGAGCAATACAGGTGCTTAATTGAACAATATTTCCAATTATTTCAACACCTCCCAAAAATGGAATTCTTTTTTGCAAATCAGTTGATTGTAGCAACAAAGGCTGGAGACCTAAAATATGTTTAAAAAAACCATT
>JAUXIU010000070.1 GCA_030620895.1 Deltaproteobacteria bacterium | reverse complement strand
GATAGCAATTATGGCGATAGAAAAGGGATACCCCTGGATAATATTAGAGGGCTTGGCTATTATGTCCAGCCCCTGTTGCAGTGCACCGGATGCTAGGGTGGTGAGGATTGTTAATGAAAAGAGGATTAGCGGAACAACTATTCCGACTTTATTTGTTTACTTTTCCTCCGATATTGATATGAGTTCCTTAATATGCTCCAGTTCTGCTGTCATTGTGCGTCAATCTCGCCTTTTTTCTGAAGGTAACCAGCCTTATAGATATCGAGTGCTACAAGCGAAAGTGAAAGAATTATAGGTCCGGCTATAATGCCTATGAAACCGAACACTTTCAGGCCGCCAAGGATGCTGAAAAAGAGTAGCAAGGGATGCATCTGTGTCTTTCCACTAACAATCATTAGCCTTAGAAGGTTATCCACCAGGCCTATGACGAAGATACCAAGCATGACTAAGATAATAGCCTTGATATAACTAACCTTAATAAAGAGATAGATAGCGGCCGGTACCCATATTATAGGTGGACCTAACATTGGTATGAATGAGAATATTGCCATTATTGCCCCCCAAAACACTGGTGACGATAGGCCAAGGGCCCAGAACGCCAATCCTCCGAGACAACCTTGAACAGATGCAACAAGCACGCCGCCATATAGTGTGGCATGTATGACATCATGATTCTTCTTGAAGATTGTTCTCTTGTCCTCTTCGTTGAGCGGTAGGAATCCCTTAACACTCTCTATCAGCTTATCACCATCTTTGAATAGGTAAAACATCGCAAAGAGGCTCAAGATTATATTTATAATAAAGCCTGTAAAGTTTGTTATCATTCCTCTAAGGTTCTGAATGAGAAAACTGCTGGCTTCTCTTATACTCTTAAGCATGATGTTTCGAATATCCGTAATTGATACATCTATATATTTATCTAACGCGTCTTTAATATATGTAAGCAAAACGGATGGTGAGCCCTGAATCCATATCGGGGATTGCTTTGCATACTCCTCGGCCCATTCGTAGATATCAAGCACCTCGTTAACCAGTGCCGCACCTAAAAGGCTGGCCGGTATTGTTATAAATAGGGTGATGACAGCGCAGGTTAATATTGAGGCTGTCCAATCGGCCAGACGAATTTTTACTCTTATCCATTGATAGAGTGGATAAAAGAGTATGCTTAGAACTATTGCCAAGAAAATGGGTACCCAGAATGGCACCATTATGAGGTATAGAAGATACCCAACAATGACAACAAGGGAAACTGTTATTATCTGTTCAGCTTTCATAATAATGCTTTGACTTTTACAACCTAAAAAGTATAATACTTTGAATATATAATACAAGGGATTTATTAAAGGGATTTATTAGAGGTTGCAAATGAACAGAAAGGCTATAGCACTTCTCTCTGGTGGACTTGACAGTACGCTCGCTGTAAGGATGATGCTCGAACAGGATATAGATGTTATTGCATTGAATTTCACGTCGGTATTTTGCAATTGCACATCAAGAAAAGGTGCTTGCAGGAGTGAGGCGGTAAGGGTTGCAGAGGAGTTTGGCATACCTATCAAGGTCCTTTATAAGGGGCTAGACTATATAGAGATTGTTAAAAAGCCCAGATTCGGCTACGGTAAAGGCATAAATCCATGTGTAGACTGCAGGATATATATGTATAGTCTTGCCAAGAGATATATGGAAGAGATCGGGGCTTCTTTTATCTTTACAGGAGAGGTTTTGGGACAGAGGCCAATGAGCCAGAGGAGAGATGTTTTCAGGGTGGTGGAGAAAGAGAGCGGGCTTGAGGGACTAATATTGAGACCACTCTGTGCAAAACACCTTAAACCGACCATTCCAGAGAAGAGTGGCATAGTAGACAGGGAAAGGCTCCTTGATTTTATAGGGAGGTCGAGAAGGGCACAGATGGACCTTGCTGAGTCATTTGATATGAATAACTATCCTTGCCCATCAGGCGGTTGTTTACTTACAGACAAGATATTCTCAAGGAAGGTGAGAGATCTTTTAGAACACGAGGATACGATTGCCACAAAGGACCTCCAGATGTTAAAGAGTGGCAGGCACTTCAGGACAGCGGATGGTGTGAAGATTGTTGTCGGGAGGGATGAGTCAGATAATATACGTCTAAGGAACCTCTGTCAAGAGGGAGATGCGCTTGTTGAACCTGTAGATTTTGGCGGTCCAGTAGCTGTGGCATGCGGGGGAGTTAAAAATGGGACAAAGACTCTTATAGGCAGGATGATTCTATGGTATGCAGGTAAAAAGTCAGAGGGGAAAGGAACCCTGAGGCTGATAACGGACGATGGTGAGACAACATTTACTGTTGATTCTCCGATTGATGGTAATATCATGGAGGAGATGAGGGTATGATGGTTCAACCGCCAGGTTTCAGAATAAAGGGGCCAGGAGCCATAAGTCAGAAACCAGAAACCGGAAAACAGGAATCGGGAGAAAAGGCTAAAGAAAAGCTGGAAAGATTGGAGGGCATACTCCATGATATGGGATCGGTACTGGTTGCTTTCTCTGGAGGGTTGGATTCTACCTTTCTATTGAAAGTTGCAAGCGATGTCCTTCAAGGTAAAGCGGTTGCCCTAACGGCGATATCGCTGACATACCCAGAAAGGGAGCTTAAGGGGGCCAGGAGGCTTGCTCGTGAGATGGGGGTGAAACATATTTTTGTGGAATCAAATGAATTGATTATCAAAAACTTTTCGGATAATACCGATAGAAGATGCTATTACTGCAAAAGTGAATTGTTCAAGGTATGTACCAGCAAGGCCAGTGAACTTGGACTTGCCTTTGTAGTTGATGGCAGCAATATGGATGACCTTAATGACTTCAGACCTGGCAGAGACGCAGCGAGTGAATTCAATATTAGGAGCCCCCTTGTTGAGGTTTGTCTTTCCAAGGACGAGACGAGGGAGTTGAGCCGCGAAATGAGCCTTGAAACATGGGATAAGCCTTCATTCGCTTGCCTATCTTCAAGGTTTCCTTACGGTACCAGGATAACCGAAGAGAGGTTGGATATGGTTGCGGCATGTGAAGAAACACTAGCAGAGTTGGGGTTCAGGCAGTTCAGGGTCAGATACCACGATAGTATAGCAAGGATAGAGGTAGAACCTTCCGAATTGGGGTATTTTCTCAAGGAAGAGATAAGAAGGGAGGTTATGGAAAGGTTTAAAGAAGCAGGATTTACATATATTACACTGGATCTTAAGGGTTACAGGACTGGTAGCATGAATGAAGTTATCGGCGGTGTTAAGGTTCTAACATAAATTAAGTTGATATTTGAGAAAAATGTAGGCTTAATAAATTAGCGAGAATAAAAGGAGGGCTAATTAGCCCTTGCAGAACAATTTACCAGGAATTCCAGTTTTATATTGAATTTCAATAATGATGTTCTCGTAAAAAGTCAAAATTGAACGGCAAAGTAAAAAGCCGTCAATGACAACTAGCCAATCAGGGGGATTACCATGAAGGTTGATTTTACCTTTTCACCAAGGGCGCTGGAGACGCTGCGGAATATGATGGACTATGTTCGTTCGAAACACAAGGAGCCGGTGGCATTAGTAAGGCTGGTAACAGTTCCTGGGACCGATACGACCCAATGTGTTGTTACGTTTCTATATAAGGAGAATATGCCGAAGGGTTATAAAGCAGATATTCAGGGTTTGCCGATAACTATTGAGGAAGAGGATGCCGAGAGTTTGGCTGGCAAGGAGATTGATTATGAAGATGGCCAATTTCTTATAAAATAAGCTATATATCAGGTCATCTTATCTTTATTTTTGACAATTTCTATGGTATATTTATTGAATGTGCAAACGGAGATAGCGCTCTTTAGCCCGGCAAGGTATCTGTACTAACGCCCTTTGGAGGATGAAAGTAGGGGTGTAAGCCTTTTCTTATTGTGCCCAGGAAGGGCTTTTTTTAACAGGATGCACGCCGTAAGCCCCGCCCTGTGGGCGGGGGTATCTTCACTGGTACCTGAAAAGACATCTTAGATAAAAGTAATTACTCAGGTTTACAGTTCCGGGGCTCACGGTTTAAGGTTAGGGAGTAATTGATATGAGTTATATAAAGGGTTTGAAATGTAGAGAGTGCGGTAAGGACTATCCAAAAGAGGCGCTTCATGTCTGCGAGTTCTGCTTCGGGCCACTTGAGGTCGTATATGATTACGATGCCATAAAGACTGTACTTTCAAAGGATGTCATCGCAAGTCGCAGACCGAATATGTGGCGTTATAAAGAACTTCTGCCTCTAGATGGCGAACCAGTAGTTGGCTTCGATGTCGGTTTTACCCCGTTTATAAGAGCTAGGAATCTCGGAAAAGTACTTGGAGTGAAGGAACTTTACATTAAAAACGATGCCGTTAACTCTCCGACCCTTTCATTTAAGGACAGGGTTGTCGCTGTGGCGATATCCAAGGCCAGGGAGTTTGGCTTTAAGGTTGTCGCTTGCGCCTCTACTGGTAATCTGGCAAACTCAGTCGCTGCAAACGCTGCAGCTTGCAGTATGGATAGCTATGTATTTATACCTGCCGATCTGGAAAAGACGAAGGTATTGGGAACTGTTGTTTATGGTTCGAAGGTTGTGGCTATAAAAGGTTCCTATGACGAGGTAAACAGGCTTTGCAGTGAAATAGCTGGAAAGTATGGGTGGGCTTTTGTTAATATAAATATAAGACCGTATTATGCGGAAGGGTCCAAGGCCTTTGGCTATGAAGTAGCAGAACAGATGGGGTGGCGCCTGCCTAGACATATAATAGTTCCGATGGCCGGGGGTTCATTGATAACGAAGATAAAGAAAGCATTTAATGAATTTAGGAGACTCGGGTTTGTTGAAGAAATGGAGACAAAGGTATATGGCGCACAGCCTACAGGCTGCGCGCCGATTGTGACCGCTGTAAAAGATGGGGCAGAACTCATCAGACCTGTAAAACCAAATACGATTGCAAAGTCGCTTGCCATAGGAAACCCTGCAGACGGTTACTATTCCGTGAAGGCGATTAAAGAGAGTGGCGGCTGGGCAGAAGATGTATCAGACAATGAGATTATTGAAGCCATGAAACTCCTTGCAGAAACTGAAGGCATATTTACTGAAACGGCGGGCGGGGTTACCCTTGGTGTTACTAAGAAGCTTATAGAGCAGGGGAGAATACCAAAAGATGAGTCAATAGTGCTTTCAATAACCGGTAACGGCTTAAAGACCCAGGAATCCTTATACGGTAAAATATCAGAACCGGTTGTTATAGAAGCAAAGATTGCGGAATTTGATAATCTCTTGAATAGTGGTGGGGATGCTTATGCCATCAGGGCATAAGGGAAAGGCGGTAAATGGTTTACATGGTTAACATGGTTTGTATGGTTCACATGGTTTGTTAGGTTTATAAGGTTGATATGGTTCACATAGTTTACATGGTTTAAATGGTTAATATAGTTGACACGGTTTACATGGTTGACGTGGTTCGCATGGTTAAAAAGGCAAACAATGTAAACAAAGTAAACTAGGTAAACCAGGTAAACCAGACAAACGAGGTAAACAGGGTTAACAAGATAAACCAGGCAAACCAGGTAAACTAAGGGAACAATGGACCGTTTTATAGAGGATAAGGTAAATAAGGTAGATGTAAAGATGGAGGGGAAGGAGGCCAGGCTTGACTTTAATGACCTCAAGAGCGGTGGTTTTATAAAACAGAGGCAGAAGGATCTCTTCACGGTCAGGCTAAGATGCCCTGGCGGGAGACTTACGACCAAAAAACTTATAGAGGTAGCAAGGATTGCAGAAAAGTACAGCAAGAAGGGTGTTGTTCACCTGAGCTTCAGACAGTCCCTGGAAATATTGTATGTAGACTATAAGGACTTTGGCAGCCTTGTAAGGGAGCTCGAGACAGCCGGTGTAAAGGTTGCATCATGCGGACCGAGGGTCAGGGTTCCTACTGCCTGTGGCGGCTGTGAATACAACCCAAACGGTCTTATAGATGCACAGAAGCTGGCTGAGATGGTGAATGAGAAATATTTTGGTGTCCAGTGCAGCCATAAGTTTAAGGTATCTTTCTCTGGCTGTCCAATAGACTGTGCAAGGATAAATGAGATGGATCTTGGTTTCCAGG
>JAUXIU010000194.1 GCA_030620895.1 Deltaproteobacteria bacterium | reverse complement strand
TCTAAAACCATTTACAAACTCCTGTGTTTTTGTATTCTGGCTCTCTCCAAAAAAACCATCTACAAAGTAAGCTCCCTCGACATACTTACCACCCAACTCTATAAGCCTTGATGAATTCCAACCGTTTGAACCGAGCATAGTTATATCATTGATATCATAATAGGCAAGCTGCGGTGCAATCAGGCCTATTGTGTCAGCGTAATCAGGAATATATATAGCATCTGCGTCGATTGTGCGATTATACTTTGTTATCCTCCTTCTCCCTTCCATTCTCTCGGTCTTTTCTATCTGGAAAAGCATCTTTAGTTCCTTGCCGAAATCTGTCTTTCCTGCCGCATAAGAACCTTCACTCAATACCTCACCACCGCTTTTTATGACCTCCTCTTTAAATCTCCTTGCCAGCTCACGGCCGTAAAGATTATCCGGATGAAAGATTACAAATCTTTTATATTCGAGCACATCCAATGCAAAACCGGCTATTGCTTCTACCTGTTGTGTCGATGTAAGAAAGTTTCTGAATATATAACCACCTATTTGCGGCAGGCCATCCCTTTGAGAAAGGGTGATGATAGGTGTCTTTTCGCTCTGTGCCGTTCTTGCGGCATCCAGTGCTGTTATACTGAGTAATGGGCCGACGATGCCGACAATCTTATTATTGGCAGCAAGTTCCTTTACGGCCCTTGATGTTATACCAGGGTTCGCTGACGTGTCTTTTACAATTACCTCATAAGACTCACCCTCTCCAAACACCCCCGCTGCCATAAGGATCCCCTTCAGGGCGCCTTCTCCAAAGGTCGCATATCTACCCTTTAATGGCAGTGTCACCCCAATTGCAGCCCCTTCGTCACTTATAATACCCTTATACCCTGCCGTAAGTACAGATGTCACATCATACATCAAGAGCTCCGCCTTTGCCCTGAGTAGTATCGATATATTGTAGTTAGCTAGCAGGCTCTTAATGTTAGATCTGGCACTCTTAAGTTCTCCATCCTTAAACTGGCAATAGGCCAGACCGTACAGGGCCTCTGTCTTAAAATTGCTAAGTGGAAAATCCTCCAGGATACGCTGATATAAATTTTTAGCACCGTCTATCTTACCCTTCTGAAAGTAGATGTCGGCGAGCCTCAGGAGTGCCTCATCGGTTACTTCGGAGTCTGGATGATCCTTAATAAATGTTCTCAAACCCAGAATAACCTCATCCCTCGGACCGTCCCTTTCGATATCCCTCAATATGTTCGATAATATGGTAGGCGGGTCGAGCGACCACGATGCAACTTGTGTATCAGCCCTTAAGTTGGCTCCAAAAAGAATGAGCGAAAAGACAGTAAGGAGAAAAAATGCACACCTGATATGGATTG
Source organism: Deltaproteobacteria bacterium (assembly GCA_030620895.1). Taxonomy (GTDB): domain Bacteria; phylum Desulfobacterota; class GWC2-55-46; order S146-70; family JAUXIU01; genus JAUXIU01. The sequence goes on along the minus strand of JAUXIU010000194.1, from coordinate 1,378 downwards.
TCATTACTCGAATATTTCCTTTACCTTATCAAAAAACCCTTTTCTTAGAGGCGTTGTATCATCACCACTTATTCTGGCAAACTCTTCAAAAAGCTCCTTCTGTCTCTTTGTCAACTTTGCAGGGGTCTCAACCCTCACTACAACCTTCTGGTCACCCCTTCCCATGGTATGTAGAGAAGCAATACCTTTTCCCTTCATTCTGAATACCTTTCCGGAGTGTGTCCCTGCTGGAACCTTCAACGTTACCTTTCCTTCAAGTGTTGGAACATCCATCTCCGTACCCAATGCAGCCTGAGGGAAGCTTATAGGCACCTCACATATAATATCGTCATTCTGCCTTTGAAATATTGGATGAGACTTTACTCCGATGATAATATACAGGTCTCCAGGTGGCCCGCCATTAAACCCAGATTCTCCTTCACCAGATAGCCTGAGCCGCGTACCTGTCTCAACACCAGCAGGCACATTTACGGCAACTGACTTACTCACCCTTGCCCTGCCGTTACCACTGCACTCTGTGCAAGGGTCATTTATTATTCTTCCCTCGCCCCTGCATGAGGAACAAGACCTCGAGATACTAAAAAAACCCTGTTGATACATTACCTGCCCGCTACCATTACAAGTAGAGCAGATAGTAGGCGTCGTCCCGGGCCTTGCGCCGCTTCCATGACAGTTCTCACATATTACAAGTTTTGGAATCTTTATTTTCTTCTCTGTTCCGAAAGCAGACTCATCAAAGGTTATCTCCATCTCATATGCAAGGTCTGCACCCCTCTGGCCCCTCGCCCTCCCCCTCGTTGTACCAAAGAAGTCTCTGAATACATCTCCGAAGATGTCCTGAAAATCAAAACCATAATCACCCATACCGCCAGTACCGGGCATCCCTGCAAAACCAAACCTGTCGTATTGAGCCCTCTTTTTTGGATCTTTAAGGGTTTCATAGGCCCCATTTATCTCTTTAAACTTCTCTTCAGTCTTTTTATCCCCACGGTGTTTATCAGGGTGATACTGATGGGCTAGGCGTCTAAATGCGCTCTTTATCTCGTTATTTGACGCACTCCTGTCTACCCCGAGTATCTCGTAATAATCTCTCTTAGTCATACTATATCGCCTTCTTTAACCGGACATTTAAAAAACTATACCTGTTATAATACACAACGTCATAAATAGATGCGTATACAGAGTGTTAGAACAACGCAGACCAAGGCGCGACGAAGGCGAGGAGTGAGGCGTACTTTGTAGTACGCCGCAATGACAAGCTTAGGAGCCGGGGTACCCACATGAAGTGTGGGTCGGGTATGTCAAGTTATAACGCTCTGTATAGTATTTTCTTACAGCCTCTTCCCTTCTTTTGTATTATCGTCCGATTCAGATTCAT
>JAUXIU010000028.1 GCA_030620895.1 Deltaproteobacteria bacterium | reverse complement strand
TGATGTTTAAGGGCGGAGTTCAAATACCAGCATCACAGGATCTAAACGGTAATCAGGAAGATGTTGATTACAGGGCGCTATTTTCCATAGAACTGCATTTGTAGGGGGTATACAAAATGAAAAGATTTTTTATAAACCTTTTAGTTGCACTGACGGTTTTCGTTTATCCATCAATAACCCTTGCTGGAGAAGCTAATGTTACAGTAAGGGTTGACGGCCTTTCCTGTCCTTTCTGCGCCTACGGTCTTGAAAAGAAGATAAAGAAGATGGACGGGGTTGATGACCTGGTAATCGATATAGAAGGTGGTAAAGTCGAGATAATCTTTAAGGATAGAGAGTATGTTCGGGTGGACAAGATAGAAGAGGCCGTTAAGGAGGCCGGCTTTACGCCCAGGAAGATTGAGGTTGAAGAGATAGGTGATTAATATATGAAATTTAAGATAATTTGCATTAGCCTTATCTTATTCCTCTTCCCCGGCGCAGCCGTTGGCGGTAGCAAGTTGAATGTTACATTTTTGAAAAGCTGGGGTATTAAGGGTTCCGCTCCCGGCCAGTTCAACGAGCCTTATGGTATCGCAGTGGACGATTCAGGGTTTGTATATATAACGGATGTCAGAAATTTCAGGGTCCAGAAATTTACCAGTGACGGCAAGTTTGTTCTTACCTGGGGAGGAAATGGCGATGGAGATGGCAAATTTCAAAAGCCCACTGGCATAGCGGTTGATAACCAGGGGTTTGTTTATGTAACGGACTATGAAACAGATTACATACAGAAGTTCACCGACTCGGGAAAATTTATTTTAAAGTGGGGGGAAAACGGAAAAGACAAAGGTGAGTTCGATGCCCCTTCGGATATCGCTATAGATTCCAAGAGCAGTATATATGCCGTTGACCTTTACAACCACAGGGTTCAGAAGTTTAACAGTAATGGAAACTTCCTTACAACGTGGGGCAAACAGAATAAGGTCAATAATGTGAAATCTGTTCTTTTTCCCCTCTTCTCCAAAGAAAACCCCGGGGACTTTTACTATCCTGCCAAGATAGCGGTGGGGCCAGATGATAGGGTATATGTCTCGGATTCTTACAATAATAGGGTACAGGTATTTACAGTGGATGGCAATTATCTCCTCCAATGGGGCGGGATGGGGTTCTGGAGAGGCAGGTTCAGGGTCTCGTCAGGCATTGCCTTAGACAAGGATGGAAATGTCTATGTGGCGGATTATTATAATAACAGGGTCCAGATATTCGATAAGGAAGGCGGGCATATAACTTCCTTTGGAAAGATGGGAATAGGCTCAGGTGAGTTTAACGGTCCTACCGGAGTGGCGGTGAGTAGTAACGGGAATATCTATGTGGTAGATTGGGGAAATCACAGGGTTCTAATGTTTCGTATGGCTGATTAAAGAGAGATGTTTTTTTAATATATATGGGAGAAAGCAAGGGTAAAGATAAGGCAATCAATTTTTTACTTGTCTGAATACCGTTCGGCTATATTGCGTATAACATCGATGCTATCGAAGAAGGCCTCGATCATCTCAGGATCAAATTGTTTACCGGCATCCTGCATGAGGGTATCAAACACCTGGTCTTCTTTCCACGCCTCCTTGTACACCCTGTTTGAGGATAGGGCATCATAGACATCGGCGATTGCTACTAGGCGGCCGTAGTGGTGTATCTCTTCACCCTTCTTCCCTCGTGCCTTGCCATTCTTTGTCTCGTATCCCTGGATTGGTTCGCCAGTCAGGGGGTTTATATGGCCCGGGTAACCGTTGCCATCCCATCGCTCGTGGTGATTTAACGTCACCTTAAAGGCTGCCTCGTCAAAATTTGAATAAGGATCTGCAAATAGCCTTGCCCCCAGAAAGGTGTGCTGTTGCATTACCTCCCTGTCCTCATCTGTAAGTCTTGCGGGTTTTTGAAGTATCAGGTCGCTTACGGCCATCTTGCCCACGTCATGCAGCATGGCCGCCATCCTCAGGATATCCTTGTTCTTCTGAACCTCATCCCTTGAGATCCCACGTTTTCTTGCCCAGGCCTCGTAGATCTCGACCGTATAAGCGGCAACGCGGTTTACATGGGGGGCCGTCTCCATAGGATCCCGGAGCTCTGCCATCTTTATCATCCTCAATATAAGGGCCCTTGTAAGCTGGGCCCTTTCCAGAGCGCCAGCAGACAGGTTTGCGAAATGCATGATCAAAGATTCGTCCTCTTTGGAAAATACCATTATATTCTTTGCATCATCCTGGGCATTTATTAGCTGGAGGATACCTATTATATCTTTCCACTGGTTTTTGAGAGGCAGTGTCAGCATCGACCGAGTGTGATAGTGCGAGAGTTCATCGAACTTACTATCAAACGAGTAGGAAGCGTCTTTGGGTAATTTGTGTACATCCGGAATATTGAGGATATCTCCGGCGGATGCACAGCATCCGGCAATGGATCTGCTGTTAATAGGTATCGAAAAGATGGAATAGATGAGCTTCTTCCCGGGAGGAAGCCTCTTTTGAAGGGTATCGTTTTGTGTGTGGTAGAATTTGAGTTTGTCGTTTTCTTTTATATAGATGGAACCGGCATCTGCATTTGTTAAGTCCCTCGCTATTTGGAGGGTTCTATCGAGGAGCACATCGACATCTATAATCTCGGAGATCTCACGTCCCAGATTTATTATATTTGCAAGTTTTTGATCCTGGTTAACCATAAATACATTTCTCTTGCAGTTAGAATTAAGCCCCGTTCGGACCTATTATTTCCTACTATATTAAGGAAATCAAGATAAGGCAATCAATTTTTTGTTTTTGACATATTCTTTTAAAGTTGATATTCAACAGTCATAACAAAACAGCCAAGTTGCAATATCCATATGCGATGCATCATATAACAGTCATTCCAATAAACAAACCCAAATTATGCACGAACGTAGCCGAAACCTTTAGGTTTCGCAAAAAATACGTCGTGCGTGATGCGTGTTTCAAAGATTCAAGTTGCAAGAGTTAAGGGACAGCCCCCATTCTACGCATCCTTGTTTCTTCCCCACCGTAAATGGGGACAGTCCCATTAGCCTTAACCTCAGCCTCCTGTAGGACAGTCCCGATTCCTATCTGCTAGCTACTACCAACATTACTTGAGACAGTCCCTCCAGGCTAAAGCCTGAAAATTATTCTACTGTTACACTCTTAGCAAGGTTCCGTGGCTGGTCAACATCGGTGCCTTTAAGGACTGCAATGTGGTATGCCAACAACTGGAGAGGGATGGTCAAAAGGATAGGGATCAAATGGTGGCTCGCATATGGTATCGTAATCACATCATCTGCCTTTTTAGATGCATCTACATCCCCCTCATTCAAGACCGCAATAATCCTTCCTCCTCTTGCCTTTGCCTCTTCCATATTAGCTAAAATCTTTGGATAATTCATATCTTTTGGCGCCAGAACAACTATCGGCATATCCTCGTCAATAAGGGCAATCGGTCCGTGTTTCATCTCGCCTGCAGGGTAACCCTCGGCATGGATGTATGATATCTCCTTTAGCTTCAACGCCCCTTCCAGCGCTATTGGATAGTTTATTCCCCTTCCCAGGTAGAGGAAGTCTCTAAAATGGAAGTATCTTCTGGCAATTGCGTCTATTGCCGGTTCATTTGCCAAGATGCCCTCAATCTTCTTTGGCAATTTCACAAGTTCCTGGATAAGCTCGCAACCCACCTCCGAAGAAACCTTTCCTGTCCTTTTCCCTATGAGTACTGCAAGAAGAAATAGTGCTGTAAGCTGGGTGGTAAACGCCTTGGTAGAGGCAACCCCTATCTCTGGACCCGCATGTGTATATATAGTGCAATCAGATTCTCTCGCTAAACTACTCCCTACTACATTGCAAATAGATACCACAGATGCACCCCTCCTCCTTGCCTCCTTTACACCAGCCAGGGTATCTGCCGTCTCCCCTGATTGGGATATGGCAATGACAAGGGAGCGTTTGTTTACAAGAGGGCTCCTGTAACGGAACTCAGAACCAATATCAACTTCCGTGGGTATACCACAGAGTTCTTCCAACAGGAACTTACTTACAAGACCGGCGTGCCAGGATGTACCACATGCAACAATATATATCCTCTCTATATCCTCTTCATTGACCTTAAAGTCTTCAATGATAACATCCCCTGCCTCTTCCAAAACCCTCCCACGAAAAGTATCTGTTACAGCCCTCGGCTGCTCGAATATCTCCTTCAACATGAAATGCCTATAGCCATCCTTCTCTGCCATGGCAGGACTCCAGTCCACCTCTCTTGGGAGCTTCTTTACTATCGTACCTTCAAGTGTCTTTACCTCTACCGCATCCTTACTTAGTATCGCCATCTCCCCATCTTCCAGGAAGATTACCGTTCGGGTATTGTTTAAAATAGCCGGCACATCGGATGCTACAAAGTTCTCCGCTTCGCCAAGACCCACGACCAGCGGGCACTCCATCTTTGCTACAATAATCTTCTCGGGTTCTTTTTCGCTCACAACGGCAATAGCATAAGACCCTATTATATATTTAAGGGATGTCTTTACCGCAGTCTCTAAATCCATGCCCTGTCTTATATGTCGATCTATTAGATGGCAAATCACCTCAGTGTCTGTCTCGGATTTAAAGGAGACTCCTTCCTTTTTGAGTGTTTCCTTGAGAGAGAGGTAGTTCTCTATTATGCCGTTGTGTACTACTGCCACACCTCCCTCAACATGTGGATGGGCGTTCTCCTCCGAAGGTCTCCCGTGCGTTGCCCAGCGTGTATGGCCGATTCCTATATTGCCAGTGACCGGCTCTTTAATCAGCCTTGTCCTGAGCTCAACTAACTTTCCTGTACTCCTCCTGACAGCGATCTTACCTCCGTCAATAACTGCCATACCTGAGGAATCGTATCCCCTGTACTCAAGTCTCTTCAGACCGTCAAGAAGGATTTCGCAGGCATCTTTGTTTCCTATGTATCCTACAATCCCACACATAATAAAATCCAGTGAATCGTGTATCGTGGATTGTGGTTCGAACTACGATACACGAACCACGAATCACGAACGACGTTCTTTTCAATCTTCATTCTTCATTCGTCAATATTCAATCGTCAATTTTCTTAATTCCTAATTCTTTCTTTTCAATCTTCAATCGTCAATTGTCAATCTTCAATTTTTTAGCCTTCCCTTTCCTCTTCTCCACCCATTCCTTCACAATCTTCTGTTCCACTCTGCTAAGTGCCAGAGAACGTGGCGGAACATTCCTTGTAATGGTGGAACCAGACCCTATATAGGCCTCTTTGCCAATTTCAACAGGTGCAATGAGTTGTGTATCGCTCCCTATAAATACTCCATCACGAATCGTTGTTTTGTACTTCCGTATGCCGTCGTAGTTACATGTTATTGTCCCTGCACCTACATTAACCCCACTGCCTATCTCCGCATCACCGATATAGCTCAGATGGTTGACCTTTGTTCCCCTTCCCACCCTAGAATTCTTGACCTCCACAAAGTTACCAATCTTCGCCCCATTCGATATAACATTGTCTGGTCTTAACCGTGCAAATGGCCCGATGGACACCCCATTACCTATCTTTGAGTGCTCTATTATTGAATAAGATCTAATAGTCACACCCCTGCCAAGCGATGAATCGATTATCTTGCTGCCCTCCTCGATTACACATCCAGAACCTATTGATGTGCCTCCGTTTAGAACAGCGTTTGGATATATAGTAGTGTCTTTACCTACCTTAATGCCATGGTCTATATATGTTGCATGTGGGGCAATAATAGTTACACCATTCATCATAAGCCCCCTGTTTATCCTTTCCCTCATAATCCTGTTGGCCTCTGCAAGTTCTATCCTGTTATTTACCCCCATAACTTCGGTTGAGTCTGTATGTGTGAGCACTGCAACCTTTCCTCCCCTTCTTATCGCAAGAGGGATCAGGTCAGGGAGATAGTATTCACCCTGAGCATTCTCTCTTTTAAGTTTATTAAGATTGGAGAAAAGGAAATCTGAGCGGATGATATATATACCTGTATTCACCTCCTGTATGGCCTTTTCCTTTGCGGTGGCATCCTTCTCCTCAACTATCCTTTTAACACTGCTGTTATCGTCCCTTATCACGCGACCGTATCCTGCAGGGCCTTTGAGAAATGTGGTTATAAAAGAAACTGTTGCATCTTTTTGATGGTGAAACCTTATCAGCCCCTTTAAAGTACCGGGTTTTATCAGAGGGACATCACCCGATAGTATCAACAGATCACCCCTGAAAGACCGTAACTTTTTTTCAGTACAAATAACAGCATGTCCTGTCCCAAGCTGTGGTTCCTGTTCAACAAAGGCAACTCCTTTATCAGCGAAATACCCCTTTACAGACTCTCCTTTATGTCCTATAACAACAATCCTATCAATCTTTATATTCTTAAGCGCTTCAATAGAATAGAAGAGCATGGGCTTTCCGCAGACCGGATGGAGCACCTTTGGTGATGCAGAACGCATCCTTTTACCAAGACCTGCAGCAAGTATTATAGATGTTACCTTTTTCATGCTTATCAAAATATATCAACAATCGCCGAGCGTCAAGGGTTATTATATCATTTTCCTCATAGACTTATTAGCAAGAACCAATTAGACTCTTTAATATGCAATAAGCTTCTGTTATTATATTTACATGGGTATCTCGGAAAACATAGAGCTTCTGGAAAGTCAGATAAACCGTTTAAAGACGGAGTATGAACAGTATTTCCTGCGCCTAATAAAGAGAGAACCGGTTCTGCTGAGACAGGGGGTAGAGAAGTTAATCGCACAGTGCAGCAATCAGCAAATACAAAACACAGCCGTAAAGTTCAGGTTTGACACCCTAACAGCCAGGTACAACTCATATAAAAATTACTGGACCAGGATATTAAAAGCTATTGAAGATGGGACATACCAGAAAGACCTCTTCAAGATGAACCTCGCTGCCACCGGAGGAATACCAACTGTTTCCGAAGCAACTGGAACCCCACAGGTCACCAAGGTTATTGATAGCGATGAAAAGATGAAAGGTCTTTACGAGAATTATATCGATGCAAGGAAACGATGTAATGAGCGTGTTGATGGCATCGCTTATGAAAAGCTAAAAGCAGTACTTTTGCAACATACAAAAGAGATCAAAGAACAATATAAATGTAAGAATGTCAATTATAAGGTTTCTGTTAAAGATGGGAAGGCAAAGATAGTGATTGTGCCTGTAAAAGAGAAGAAGTGTTAATACATTCTGGACTGGATTAGAGTTTAAAGTGTAAAAATCTTTCCATTACCCGCCCATTTTTAATATGCTCTTCAAATAGATCGCCTATATTATCTCTAGAGATGTTTCTGTACCACACTCCTTCAGGGTACACAACAACTGTAGGGCATAGTTCCCCTTCAGTATCCGTCTCTTTGCATACCTTGAGACATCCGCTTTTGGATATCCTGATCTCATCCTTAAGCCCCTCAGAGGATACCATCTCCTTCAATGCATCCAGCAGCCTCTCAGAACCCCTTCCTGAACAGCGTTTACCCTGGCAGACGAAAATATGTGCTCTATATCTTTTCATAATCTTCCAGCAAGAATGGTTCGCCGTACTCTCTCTCCCTTGCAAGATGCGTGACCTCCGGGGAAAGGCCTGTTATGGCAGAGACCTCTTCCGCAGTCATCTCGGACATCCCCTTTATATGCAGGGCCTTCTCTAACCGAGTCTATAAGTGTTCCGTCAAGGACTGTATAGACTATCATCTGACTTGCGGCATTACTCTTCATCCCGTTCCTCTCCTTTTCCGGCTCTTTTACGTTTGTATCTGACCCCCTTCAACCACAGGAATTTTATTAAACCCACGATGCTCTTTGCCCTTATGACAAACTCCACCTCTTCTTCAGCAACACCACGGCCCTTCTCCGGGTGAACCTTGATTGTAGCGCTCTTTGAGAGGGATATTACCTGGCTTCCATATACACTCCTGTGGCCAACGATAAGGAAGCTTGTTATACAGGATATTGCCACATACGGCCCTATATCAGGACCGAACATCTCTATTCCCATGATTGAGGCCGCAATGGGGGTGTTGGCCGCGCCGGCAAGGACGGCCACCATTCCCATGGCTGCGAGAGTCCCTGAATTTATGCCCACCAGACCGCTTATGATATTTCCAGTCGTAGAGCCTAAATAGAACAGTGGTGTGACAATGCCGCCGCTGCCACCCCCTCCAAGGGTAAGGGATGTAAAGAGTATCTTCCACAGGGGGGTAAGGAGAGATATCTCTTCCCCCTTAATGGCAGCGGTCATGGTCTCTGTGCCGAGACCTATGGATTCAGGGGAGAATAAAAGAGCCAAAGGGACTATGATAAAACCGGCTATGAGCGCCACAACCGGTTTTGAAAACCTCAACCCCTTTAACCGCCTTGATATGAACTCCATTGTCTCTATGAGCAGATAGGCTGTAAGCCCAAAGATAATCCCCGCAAAGATGCTTTTAACCAGCATGGAGGCCGAGAGCTTTGGTATAAGGTCTACCGTGTGGTGGAAGTATACAATCCCTAAATTGCGGGCCACAAGATAGCCGACTATGCCGGAGATGAATGACGGGAAGAGTACATCATACAACATTTTCCCAAGGACGAGGACCTCAAGGGCGAAGATCGATCCCCCTACGGGTGTCCCAAACACAGCAGCAAAGCCAGCGCTTATTCCGCATATCACAAGTGTTCTCCTCTCCCTGTCATTTAGCCTCAGCAATGTCGAGGTTGATGAGGCAAGAGCGCCACCTATCTGCGCGCAAGGGCCTTCCTTGCCCACAGAACCGCCTGTGGCGAGGGTTATTATGGTTATAACGAATTTTATTGGGGCTATCTTGAGAGGTATCCGGCCCGAGCGCTCGTGAACTGCCTCTATTACCTTTTCGGTGCCATGCCCCTCTGATTCAGGCGCAAGATAGATGCTTATGATTATACAGAGTAAGAGACCCAAAGGAAGTAACAGATAGAAGTAGTTATACGGAGAGATGAACTTGATGCTGAAATCGAGTGTTTGAAGAAAAAGAGCGGTGGCGCCTCCGGCTAATATACCTATTCCAGAAGCAAGTACAGACCATTTAATGACACTGATAAACAGGATGCTCTCTTCAAACAGGTGTGTCTTGGCCCAGGTAACCTTTTTGTTTTTTGTATTCTTTGTCGTATTATTTGAATTCATCTTTAACAGAATGCACGCCGTAAGCCCCGCCTTGTAGGCGGGGTCAAGGCATGCTAAGGTAATGGAAACTTCCTTGCTGTCAAGATACCCCGCCCTGTGGGCGGGGTATCTTCACTGTCAAGGCCTGACAATGGGGGGGGTCTCAGGCAAACTTTTTTTATTATAACCATAATTAATTATCTACTCAAGGATAAAAACCAGATTTTTAATAAAATATGCCTTGTTTTTGATAATTTTATATGTT
>JAUXIU010000229.1 GCA_030620895.1 Deltaproteobacteria bacterium | reverse complement strand
GGGACGGCGGCAATAACGACACCCCTTTTATAAAGGCAGATATTGAGATAGTTGTCCTTGACCCACACAGGCAAGGAGATGAGGTATCCTTTTATCCGGCTGAGACGAACCTTTTAAGGGCCGATATCCTGATAATAAATAAAATCAATACAGCAAAGAGAGAGGACATTAAACGGTTAAAGGAGAATATTAAAGCCACAAATTCTGAAGCCACTGTATTATATACAACATCTGAGATAAACGTTGATAACCCAGGCAGACTGAAAGGCAAGAGGGTGCTGGTGATTGAAGATGGACCCACACTCACCCATGGAGGTATGAGATTTGGGGCTGGTATCATTGCTGCAGAAAGATATGAAACCGTCATTGTTGATCCCAGACCTTATGCGGCTGGCAGTATAAGAGATACCCTCAAACGCTATCCTTCTATAGATAGACTTATACCTGCCCTTGGCTATTCCAAAGAACAGTTAAATGACCTGGAGGATACAATAAATTCAACCCCTTGCGATGTGGTTCTTATAGCAACGCCGGTAGACCTTACAAGGATTTTGAAGATAGAGAAGCCTGCTATCAGAGTTGAGTATGAGGTAGTAGAAACTGAGCCAGCGAGGCTCAGTTGTATAATAGATAGGTTCTTGTCCTCTAAAAAATGAGAGATGGGATAAGTCAGTTAGTGTCCATCTGGAAACTCTGCAGGGACACTAATGTGGTTTCCTAGTTAAGGATATACTTGAAGGGGTTCATCTGAACGCCACTCACAACCACCTCGTAGTGTAGATGAGGTCCTGTAGAGCGTCCCGAATTCCCCATAGTGGCTATCTTTTCGCCTCTCTTAACCCGCTCTCCCACCTTCACCAGGATCTTTGAGAGGTGCCCATATTTTGTTATTATTCCACGGCCGTGGTTAATGGCCATATTCTTTCCAAGGCCTTTTTCCCGTCTAATCCTTACCACAACACCATTTGCAGGGGAAATTATAGGTGTACCGGTACTATTAGCTATATCGATCCCATCATGTTTCTGCTTTAATCCTGTAAAAGGCGAGGTCCTGTAACCGAATGTCGATGCTACCCACCCCCTTGCTGGCCATATCGACGGTGTTGCTGCGAGTCTTGAAGATTCCTTTAGGAGATGCTCCTGTAATTCGGTAAAACTATTCTCCTGTAAGGTTGCCTCGGCATTCAACTGGTCAAGGTCCGAATGCATCCGTTTTATTAACAGATTCCTCCTGTTACTCAGCGTTGTGATATCATCATCAGGCGACGGACCCCCAACACCAAAGACCTGATCGGAGTTATTGCGCGGTTCTATGTTGGCTATTATCCTGAGTTTCTTATCGAACTGCCTGAACTTTGACATTTGATCCTCAAGATTCCCGACTTTGCTCGTAAATGCCTGTATTTGTATCTTCTGCTCCGTATTCTCCTTCTTCAACCTGCTCAGTTCACCGACCTTGGAGCGGAGGCCTATATAATCATAGACCATGAATGAAAGACCGAGTACAAAAATTCCAAAGAAAGCAACAATGCCTTTAAGCAGATACGAAGGAAATTTAAACTGTTTAACCCTTGATGGATCTTGCG
>JAUXIU010000201.1 GCA_030620895.1 Deltaproteobacteria bacterium | reverse complement strand
TATGCCTGAAGAGCGGCAACGCTGTCATACTCCGCGGTGGGAGTGAGGCGATAAACTCAAATCTTGCGATTGCGGGGGTCTTGCAGGAGGCATGTAGGGTAGGTGGTATTCCGGAGGCTGTCATTCAGGTCGTTCCATCGACCGATAGGGAGGTGATTAAGGAGATGCTCAAGCTCGATGAGGATATAGACCTTATCATCCCACGTGGTGGAGAGGGGCTTATCAGGTTTGTGGTGGAGAATTCCAAGATACCTGTTATCAAGCACTATAAAGGGGTCTGTCATGTCTACGTTGATGAGTCTGCGGATATAGAGATGGCTATCAATATATGCTTTAACGCAAAGGTTCAAAGGCCAGGCGTCTGTAATGCTATGGAGACCATGCTTGTGCACCGGAATGTGGCGGATGGATTCCTCCCTGAGATGGGCAGGAGATTTAAGGAGGCAGGTGTGGAGTTGAGGGGCTGTGAGGAGACGATAAGATTCGTGCCTTTTGCCAGAGTTGCAACAGATGAGGACTGGTCTGGAGAATATCTGGACTTGATTCTAGCTATTAAGGTTGTGGGGAGTTTGGATGAGGCGGTTGAGCACATCGCAAGGTATGGGTCTCTACATACAGAATCCATCGTTAACATGGATTACAGTAATGCTCAGCGATTATTAAGAGAGGTAAACTCTTCAACGGTTCTCGTTAATGCCTCGACGAGGTTCAGCGATGGTTTCCAACTCGGTCTAGGTGCCGAGATTGGCATATCGACTACTAAAATTCATGCCTTCGGCCCGATGGGACTTGAAGAACTTACGACACAGAAGTTTATAGTGTATGGGGAAGGGCAGGTGAGGGAGTAGACTGCATCTATGCGCATTGCCATCCTTGGCGGAACATTTAACCCGGTTCACTATGGACACTTGAGGATTGCCGAAGAGGTGAGGGAGACCCTGGGCCTCGATAAGGTACTCTTTATACCAGCATTTCATCCACCTCATAAAGAGAACGGTTCTCTTATACCCCCCGAAAAAAGACTGAATATGGTGAGACTCGCGATAGAGGATAATCCATTCTTTGATGTATCTGATATAGAGATAAAGAGGCACGAAAGGTCTTATTCCATTGTGACCCTGAGGGAGATCCATGAGGCACAACCGGAGACGGAAATTAATTTTATCGTTGGAACAGACTCCTTTAATGAGATAACCACGTGGTGTGAGTATGAGAAGCTGTTCAAGCTCATCAATTTTGTTGTAGTTCCCAGACAAGGATATCCTGTGAAGAAGATTGGGGAGGTCCTTCCTGTTGCGCTAGCCAAGCAGTTCTGGTATGATGTTAAAAAAGGCATCTATACCAATGACTTTGGGCGGTTTATTATATATATGGAGACAACCTTGATGGCCATTTCGGCATCAGACATCAGGGATCAGGTAAAGGAAGGCAGGTCTTTAAGGTATCTCCTTCCACCGGCAGTTGAGGAATATATAAAAGCGGAACGACTATACAAGTGATTCTTCCGTAAAGGGAGGAAAGAAAAAACTGGACGCAAAAGAAAAGAGCCTTGAGATAGCAAGGCTTGCCATTGACAAACACGCAGAGAACCTAGTCATCATCGATGTTGGTAAACTCTCCTCCATAGCCGATTACCTTCTTATCTGTGACGGTACATCAGATAGACAGGTACAGGCGATTGCACAAAACATCCTGGAAATTTTAAAGAAGAAGGCCATACGGCCTCTGGGCACTGAAGGGATAAATGAAGGAAGATGGGCCCTTCTCGATTATGGCGATGTCATAGTCCATGTATTCCTTGAAGATGTAAGGGAGTATTATGACCTAGAAGGACTGTGGGCGGATGCACCCAGAATATTTAATGGGGACACATCCCATTAAAATAGTGAAGATACCCCGCCCACAGGGCGGGCATCTTGTTAAAGTAGGGACACACCCCATTTTCCAGGTCAGGTTTAAATAAGGGCAAAGGTTATAGCTTGAAACTTCTCTTGATAGGTGTAGGCAGGATAAAGAAGGGTTATATAAGGGAGGGGGTCGAGGATTACTTAAAGAGGATTAAGAGGTACTCTTCCCTGGAGGTCCTGGATATAAAGGAGGAGAAGACGGTCCATGGGATGCCTCTATCGGATGTATTAAAGAGGGAGGCAAATAGGGTCCTTGCAAAGGTAGGTAAAGGGGATTTTGTTGTAGCCCTAAACGACAGGGGCAGATCATATACCTCAAAGGGCCTTGCCGAACTAATTGAGAGGCTCCTTACGGGTGAGAAGAAAAGGGTCTGCTTTATAGTCGGAGGAGCCTACGGCCTCCACCCTTCTATCATAGAACGGGCAGATTTAACGCTTTCCATATCCCCCATGACACTTCCCCATGAGATTGCGAGGCTTGTTATGGTGGAGCAGATTTACAGGGCCTTCACTATATTAAAGGGGGAACCGTATTCGCATTAGTTGCATGGTTGACTTGGTTTATTAGGTTGACTTGGTTAACATAGTTGACTTAGTTTACATGGTTTATAAAGTATAATTAAGATAGAGAAGTTTGAAAATCTGGAATGCTGACAGGAGATAATAAAATGGTTCGTATGGTTTACTATAAAGGTCAGGCAG